>JADHOZ010000049.1 GCA_016778745.1 Rickettsiales bacterium | reverse complement strand
AAGATACGATGCTAATTGCAAAGTTAATATGGTAGAACCCATTCCCGCGGTAAATGCAAGACATACGGCATTACTCAAATCCCACTCAAAATCATCATTTGTAATAAAGGGATCATATGCAATCTCCCCAAGATCACACATTTTAGAACTAGAATTGTAGCTTACGTTTTCTCTGACTCCTTCATAAACAGCAAACGACTTTTGAGACAAAGAAACCAATAGAAACAATGATATAATGAAGCGCCAAGTGATCTTTTTTAACTGATTGAATATATTAGATTGCGGCATCAAAATCAGATATTAGCTTCGTTATTATATTATTCTTGGTTTTTAGCGATGATCTATTAACAACCAAATACGACTCTACCTCTAACAACTTTTTAATTTCAACCATTTCATTTTCTTCTAATGTTTTTCCACTACTAACCAAATCCACAATCAGGTTTGAAAGATTTAGCTTGGGGGCTATTTCAATTGCGCCATTTAATTTTATTATTTGCGCCTGAATAGATTTTTTAGCAAAAAACTCTTTCGTAATATTAGGATATTTGGTGGCGATTTTAGTATTATTTATTTTTTCTAGATCAATGTGATCATCTTTTTTCGCAGCAATGGATAGACGACATTTTCCAATACCAAGATTTAATACTGGAAAAATTTCTAGAGACTTAAATTCTTCTAAAACATCAAGACCACACACACCAATGTCTGCTGCACCAGATTTTACAAAAGTAGCGACGTCAAAGCTTCTTACCCTTACCACTTCGATATCCGGAAAGTTAGTTGCAAAAATAAGTTTGCGTGAGGCTTTATCAAAAAAACTATCTTCAATTTCTAAATTCGCTCTTTTTAATATCGGAATTAAATCTTCCAAGATTCTGCCTTTTGGTAGAGCTATTAATATTTTTTTCATTTTCTAGAATCTCTTTTGGTATCTTACCAAAGCAATGAATGCGTTTTTGGTTTCTAAACTTGATTTAAAATCATTTCTTTGATGTTTATAACCGAATTGCATTGTTAATTTATCAAAGAATTGTGATGTTAAAAAATCATAGCCCGCTGAAATTTCACTCAGATTTTCGTCAAAACCAAATGTATCTGCTTGTATATTTTGCCTTATGGCATAGCCTAAAGTCAAATTATAATTTTTATAAATCCTGAGAATTGAATTTGCACTTAAATATCTCTCGTAAATATCGGCGTTGCCTTGATAATTTGCGACGTCCACATATTCAATTAGCGAATCGAAAATAAAGTTGTTGTTGATTGGGTGAGTATAGTTCATTGACGCCACAAAGTTTTTTTGATCATCTATTTTGTTTTTATCGGCCACATTGCTGAAATTTTCATTAACAGCTAAATTGATGTAAGAAAAATGATAGTATAATTTTCTGTATTCTCCAAAATCAAAATCAATGTCAGCTGACATTATGTAAGATTTAAGCATATTGCTATCTCCAGGTAGTGCATCATTTTTTGATACGTTATTTCCTTTGGTGATTACTGAATTATCTAAATATTTACGATCATTTTTGAAGAAGGAATATGATAACTGATATCTACCAGTTTTTTTCAAATCTCCAATTCTTAGAATTTGTCCAAAGCCGACTTTTTCATTTTGTAAATAATTGCTAGCAATTTCATGACTCGCAATACCACGATTAAAATTCCAGGCTTTACCAAAATTTAAGTCAAACTTACCAACAATAAATCCATGTTTTTTATTGTCGTAAGCTAAGTTTAGTTCTCTTGCATAAACTCCTTCTCTGTCGAATGTTCTGTCTTTTCCTACAATGTCATTAGCAATTCTTTCAAGATGGATTGTTGAATTAAGGGAGAAGTTTTTAGCAAAACTTAGATTTGAATATAATCTGCCAATCGATTTGGTGCTTTTATATTCATCGTCTCTATTGGTGCTTTTATAATTATTGTCAAAGTTAATATCGTAAGCTATTTCATTTCTGAATTTTATTTTTGCGTCACTGGTAAAATAATCTTCATGTTTTCCATCTATTAATTTTTTGAAGGTTCCTGGCTTTATATCGTCATAAGAATAAGCAATTGATGTAAAGCCAAATAGCGTTAACAAAGAAAAAAGTAATATTTGTTTATAAATTTTCATTTTAAAAAGTTGTAAATGGTAAAACTTGCAAAATCCTTTTTTTATGTCTAATACCATTTATATTATATTCTATAACTTTTTAAATTTATAAGAACTATGGGCAGCAAAGTGTTAAAAAATATCAAATATGATTTCACCGCAAGTATTGTGGTATTTTTTGTAGCTCTACCTTTATGTTTGGGCATTGCACTTGCTTCTGGCGCACCACAATTTTCTGGTATTATTGCTGGAATCATTGGGGGCATTATTGTTGGAGTGCTTAGTGGATCACAACTTGGTGTTAGTGGCCCTGCGGCTGGTTTGTCTATATTGGTTTTGGGATATATTGCAAGCCTTGGGTCATGGGAAAGTTTTCTAACTGCAGTAGTTTTGATGGGGGTGATGCAACTTATTTCGGGATTTTTAAGACTTGGTGTTATTGCTTATTACTTTCCTTCTTCTGTCATTAAGGGAATGTTAAGTGGAATTGGACTGATAATAATTTTAAAACAAATTCCTCATGCGGTTGGATATGATAAACACTTCATTAGTGACTTGGATTTTGATCACTTTAATAGCTTTGATGCTTTTTCCAATATTGTGCATCTACTAAATTATGTTACTCCAAATGCAATCATTATAACGTTAGTTTCAATATTACTATTAATTCTTTGGGATCAACCAACCATTAAAGGGAGTAAACTTTTAAAAGCAGTTCCGGGACCATTTGTAGCCGTTATTTTTGGTATTATCTTAAGTAACGTTTTACCACTCAGACCAGGACAAATAGTCAATATTCCAGTATCAGAAAATTTGGGTGAATTTCTTGGCCATTTTAGAATGCCAAACTTTGATCAATTAAAAAATCCACAAATCTACGGAATCGCCCTTGTTATGGCGGTAGTTGCTAGTTTAGAAACATTACTTTGCGTCGAAGCAACTGATAAATTAGACCCTGAAAAAAGGGTGACTCCAACAAATAGAGAATTAAAAGCACAAGGTGTTGGTAATATTATTTCAGGTTTAGTTGGCGGTTTACCAATTACACAAGTAATTGTTAGATCTAGCGCTAATATTAACTTTGGTGCTAAAAGTAAAGTCTCTGCAATATTACATGGCGTATTTCTTCTCATTTCCGCCATTTCAATTGCTAATATTTTAAATATGATTCCGCTGGCAACTTTAGCCTGTATTTTACTAGTTGTGGGTTATAAATTAGCAAAGCCTGAGATATTTAAATCAATGTACAAGCTAGGAGCTGAGCAGTTTACTCCATTTATTTTAACGATTGTTGGAATGCTCGTTTTTGATTTATTAAAAGGCGTTGGCATTGGCATGATTGCAGCAATATTCTTTATTTTATACAATAACTTCAAAAACTCTTACCACGAAATTATCGACAAAGAAGGGAAAAATAACTCTCACATAATTATCCTTTCACAAGAAGTCACCTTCCTAAATAAAGGAAGTATTTTACAAATGCTAAAAGATCTTCCGGAGCTTTGTGACGTCACAATTGATGCCACGAAGTGCACTTCAGTGCATCAAGATATAATAGAAATCATTCGGGACTTTAAAACCAATGCAAAAACTAAAAAGATTAAACTCACTATTAAAGGATTAAAAATTTAAGTATTTTTAATCCTTCTTTAAATTGACCCCTTGCGAAGCCAATATTTAAGCCTATAAAATTCTTGCAGGTACCTGCAAGGATTTTATATTTTTGTCTGCAAAATATTTTTTTTTAAGAAAAATACCCCCAGTTGTAAGAAGTTGTAATTATTTGGTTGAAATAAACTAATTCCTTCCCTATCTTTTTCGGTCCCAACGGTATTATTTATTAATTTTTCAAAACAATCATGAAAGTTTATTACGATTTGGATGCAGATTTGAATATTATCAAATCAAAAAAAGTAGCAATTATTGGCTACGGTTCTCAAGCTCACGCACATGCACAAAATTTAAGGGATAGCGGCGTTGAAAATGTCAAGATCGCGCTTCGCGAAGGTTCTGCTTCTATTGAAAAAGCTAAAAAAGCTGGTTTTGATGTATTAAGCAATGTTGATGCTGCTAAATGGGCAGACGTTGTGATGGTTCTGACTCCAGACGAATTACAAGCTGACATTTACACACAAGACCTAAAAGATAATTTAAACCAAGGCGCAGCTCTAGCCTTCGCTCATGGTTTAAATATTCACTTTAAATTAATTGACGCACGACCAGATCTAGACGTCTTCATGGTTGCCCCTAAAGGCCCAGGCCACACTGTTAGAGGTGAATATGTTAAAGGTGGCGGCGTTCCATGTTTAGTCGCTATTGCGCAAGATAAAACTGGTAAGGCAAAAGACATCGCTCTTTCTTATGCGTCGGCTGTAGGAGGAGGAAGATCAGGCATTATTGAAACTACTTTCAAAGAAGAATGTGAAACTGACCTTTTTGGTGAACAAGCTGTTCTTTGTGGTGGTGTTACTGCCCTAATCCAAGCTGGTTTTGAAACCTTGACCGAAGCTGGATACGCTCCAGAAATGGCCTATTTTGAGTGTCTTCACGAAATGAAATTAATTGTTGATCTTCTTTATGAAGGTGGCATTGCAAATATGCGTTATTCCATTTCAAACACAGCTGAATATGGTGATTTTACTCGTGGACCAAGAGTTGTGACGGAAACTGCAAAAGCAGAAATGAAGAAAATCCTTAGTGAAATTCAATCCGGTCAATTCGTTAAAGAATTTATGGATGAATATAAATCAGGAAATAAAAACTTTGATGCGATGAGAGCGAAAGCTAAAACACATCAAATTGAAGAAACTGGCGAAAAACTACGTGGCATGATGCCGTGGATCGCTAAAAATAAATTAGTTGATAAGAAAAGTAATTAATTTATTCGGGGTTGATAATTCAATTATCAGCCCCATTAATTTAGGTTTTATGTCTATTTCAATAATTATCTTAGCTGCTGGTAAAGGAACGAGAATGAAGTCTGATTTACCAAAAGTTATGCATAAAATTGCGGGACGTGAGATGGTAAATTTAGTGATAGATGAAGTAAAACAGCTGGATATTAAAAACATCACAGTCGTTGTCTCAGACGAAATGGAGCTATTCCAAAAACAAATTAACAATTCTCATAAAAATTTAGATATTAATTTTGCTATTCAAGCTCAACGAAATGGCACTGGTCACGCCGTTATGGTTGGGGTTGATAATATCTCTAGCCTAGGTGAAAAAGTGATCGTTCTTTATGGCGACACTCCAATTACCGCCAAAAACACAATTACGTCAATGCTTAATAGCCTAGATAGTTACGATTTATGCGTTTTGGGATTTGAAGAAAAGCAAGAAAATAAATATGGCAGACTTGTTGTTGATGAAAACAAAAACCTAAAAAAGATCGTAGAATTTAAAGACGCCAATGAAGATGAAAAGAAAATTACACTTTGTAATTCTGGAGTGATGGCAATTAATGGACAAAAAATAAAAGAATTACTGTCTTCAATTGATAATAATAACGCTACTGGCGAATATTATTTAACAGACATTGTTGAAATTTGCGACAATAAACATTACAAAAAAACGTATTTTACCACCAGCAAAGAAGAAGTTTTGGGAGTAAACTCCAAAATAGAATTAGCCAATCTCGAAAACATTATGCAAGATCGTCTAAGAAAACAACATATGGAAAACGGCGTCACACTCATTGACCCAAATACAGTTTATTTTTGCGCCGATACTAAAATTGGCAAAAATTGTATCATTTATCCTAATGTATTTTTTGGCGCTAATGTTGAAATTGGTGATAATGTAGAAATCAAATCTTTTTCCCACCTTGAAGAAGCTAAAATTTCAAAAGGATGTGTGATTGGGCCATTTGCTAGAATCAGACCAGGAGCCAACTTAGGTGAAGATGTAAAAATTGGCAATTTCGTTGAAATTAAAAAAAGTAATCTCGCCAAAGGAGCAAAAGTAAATCACCTAAGCTATATTGGCGATAGCGACATTGGTGAAAATTCTAACATTGGTGCTGGCACAATCACATGTAATTATGATGGCTATAAAAAACATAAAACCATAATTGGTGATAATTGTTTTGTTGGTTCAAATAGCGCTTTCATTGCCCCAGTAAAAATTGCTGATGGCGCAGTAATTGGAGCCGGAAGTATCATAACCAAAGAAGTTAAAGAAAATGAACTAGCTGTATCGAGGCCAAAACAAATTAATATTGAAAATGGTGGAACAAATTTTCATAAAGATAAATCAAACTAAATGAAAAATATTATTACCGCCCTACTTTGCTGGATATTATTACTTACCAATAATTTATTTGCTGCACCGCAAATTCATGAAGTTAATTATTTTGCTTCTCTTAGATCATCAAAAACAAATGTTAGAGCTGGTCCGGGTCTTAGCTACCCAATAAAGTTCACCTTCCAAAAAACCGGTCTGCCAGTGCATGTTATTAGTGAATATGATAATTGGAGCGAAGTTAGAGATTACGAAGGTCAAACAGGATGGATTGCAAATAGCCTTATTACCAAAAGAAGAACGTTGTTAATTAGAACTGACAAAGACTTTATCAATATGCATAAAAAACAAAATCAAAAATCAAGTATTCTCTATCGCCTAGAAAATAATGTCGTTGGCTATTACATAAAATGTTTAGACGATTGGTGCGCTCTTGAAGTCGAAAATAAAAGAGGTTGGGTCAAAAGAGATAACGTATTTGGAATATAATATTAGCTAGTGATTATATTTGTTTATCCTATCTTGTTATTTCAGTATCAGATGATGCAACTTTTCGTAACAATTCTAGTTCAAATTTTTTATCCTTCCCTACTGCTTGTTCTTTTCGCGATTGCTCCTTCTGATCTTTTTCTTGCTTCAAAATTTCATCTAAAAATCTTGCCTCTGCTCCATCAGGATTTTGATTGATATAATCTCGAAATTTCTTAGTTTGTTGCCCTAAAAACTCCTCTCTTCTCTGTTTTATTTGCTCTTCTTCTGATTTAAATTGTGGGGTTGTTTTTCTAACAATGGTGAAGGCACTTCCTGTATGCGAAGGGAAGCCTCCAGTAGCAAGTTTTCTCAAAGGTCTTGGCGCAATAATAGTGTTTGGAATTTCTGGATTTTGATTATAATATTCATCATATACCATCTGAGCTGGACTTTTCCCTGAAGCCAATTCTTCTTCTGTTTTTTTAAAATCTACATGAAACGAAATATCTCCTCTTCTTTTATATTCGTCGTCTTTACTCGTAGTTAATTTTCTTTTTCTTGTCTAAATTTACAATAAAGCAACATGGGTGCCGCTATGTAAATTGAAGAGTATGTTCCAATCGCTATACCAAAAAATGTTGCTACGGCAAAACTAAATAATACTTTGCCGCCAAATAAAATAAGAGCTAAAAGAGAAAATAATGTGACGCCCGATGTTAAAATTGTTCTTGAAAGAGTTGAATTCAAACTTGAGTTAATGATGTTTTTAAGCTCGACTTTTTTATATTTTCTAACATTTTCTCTAATACGATCATAAATAACCACGGAGTCGTTAATTGAATATCCAATAATTGTTAAAATAGCAGCAATTGAAGTGACATTAAATTCCAGATTAGTTAAGGCAAAAAAGCCAAAGGTGATAAGCGAATCATGAATAAGGGCAATAATACTACCAATACCAAACTGCCAATCAAAACGAACCCAAATATAAATCAAAATAAAGAAAAACGAAATTCCTAGCGCCAAAAACCCTTTTTTAATAAGCTCTGAGCCAATTTGTGGACCAACATAGTCTATTTTTCTGTAAATAATATCTGGATGGCTTTTATTGAGTGTTTCTTGAATTTTTTTAACCGTTGTGGCTTGATCTTCATCTGTTTTGGCGACCCTAATTAGCAAGTCGTTTTTACCAATATTTTGAATTTGAGTATCTTTGGTTTTTTGAGACAGAATTTTTCTTAACTTAGCAACATTTGGTTTTTCCTGTAGTCTTGCCTCAATTAAAATGCCGCCGGAAAAATCAATACCGAAATTTAAACCACGGCTAAAAATTAAAAAAAGAGAACAAACAATTAAAACAGCAGAAAATGCAAAAGCAATCTTATGCATTTTCATGAAGTCAATTTGTTTGTTCTCTAGCATAATTGAGGCAGCTTGAATAGTTAAAATTTAATCTATTATTTATTTAGCTGTCGCTTTTTTCCCAGCTACTTTCTTAGCAGGATCCTTCTTTTTTGTTTCAGCTTTTTTAGCTTTTGATTCATCAATATTCTTAATAGAAGCTGATAATCTTCTGAGCTTTCTGGCGGCGCTATTTAACTTAAATACTCTCTTTGTAACACCACGCATAATTTCTGGCTCAAGCGCTTTAAAAGCTTCAAGAGCAGATGATTTATTTGAATCTTTAATAGCAGATTCTACTTTTTTAATAAAAGTTCTGATTCTACCTTTTCTCATGCTATTGACTTCATTTCTTCTAGCACTAGCACGTAATTCTTTTTTAGCTGATTTTGTATTAGCCATTGTTTTTTATAAAAATTTGTAAATATGTAAACTAAGGGGGCGCAAATATAGGTATAAAATTTGAATTTGCAAGCTTTAGATAAAAATAGACTTCAAGACAACATCTCATCTTGAAGTCTAGAAAAACTCGTAACAGATAAACTATATTAAAACTTACAGGCGATTCCGAATCCAAAAAGGACGCTACCCAATCTTATTAATTCCACCCATATAGCTCACTAAAATTTCTGGCACCGTAATTGATCCATCTTCATTTTGATAATTTTCTAAAATAGCAATCAATGTTCTACCAACTGCTAGAGATGATCCATTTAAAGTATGAGCAAATATATTTTCTTTATCTTTTTTATATTTTATTCCTGCTCTTCTCGCCTGGAAATCACCGCAATTTGAGCAGCTAGAAATTTCACGATATTTATTTTGACTTGGGAACCATACTTCTAGATCATAGGTTTTTTGGGAGCCAAAGCCCATATCTCCAGTGCATAAAAGAATTTTTCTAAAAGGAAGTTCCAGTTTTTTTAAAATATCACAAGCAATGTTTGTCATTTTTTCATGTTCTGCTTTCGATTCTTGTGGAGTTGTAATTGAAACTAACTCAACTTTTTTAAATTGATGCTGCCTGATCATACCTCTAGTATCTTTTCCAGCTGATCCGGCCTCACGTCTAAAACATGGTGTATAAGCAGTTAAGCGCATTGGAAAATTTTCCTCTTTTAAATTTTTGGCAATAGCAAAATTAACCAAAGACACTTCGGCGGTTGGAATAAGCCAATAATCATCTTTTGTTGAAAATGCATCATCGCCAAATTTTGGTAATTGGCCAGAATTATACATAGCTTCAGACTTTACTATATTGGGTGGTGAAATTTCTGTATAACCATTTTCACCAGCAATATCGAGCATAAAATTTGATAATGCTCTTTCTAACTTAGCCAAATCTCCAATCAGAGAAGAAAATCGTGAACCAGACATCTTGGTTGATTTTTCAAAATCAAGCATTCCTAGGTTTTCACCAAGATCTTCATGGGCTTTTGGCGTAAAACTAAACTTTTTTGGCGTACCAAATTTTTCAATTTCAACATTATCTTCTTCACTTTTGCCAACTGGTACATCGTCATCAGCCAAGTTTGGAATTGACGCTAGCAAGTTATTTAGCTTTTCATCGATAGTAAAATCTTCTTCTAAAATCTTTAATTCACCATTCACCTCTTTTGACTTAGCAAATAAATCATCGGCATTGCCGCCTTCTTTTTTTATTTTTGCTATTTGGCTAGCTATATCATTTCTTTGACTTTGCAATTCTTGTATCGCAGATATTTTTTTTCTTTTTTCTTCATCTAAAGTAAGAATTTCTTTTGAGGTAATGTCGCAATTTCTTAACCTAATTTTGGCATCAAAAATTTCTGGGTTATTTCGAATAAATTTTATATCTAGCATAATTGATTTTTTGTCAGTAATTTATGGTTATATAAGCATTATTTAAATAATTATCAAAAATTCAATGACTAAACTCAACGACATAGAATTATCACAGAAATTAATTAGTTTTAAATCTTACAGTGGCTACCACAAAGACATATTAGAATTTCTTGGAAATTATTTAACAGATCTTGGTTTTGAATGCGACTATTTAGATTTCGATGGAGACAATTCTTATAAAGTAAATAATTTACACGCTGTTTATAATCCAAATAAAAGCGAAAAAGTTCTTTATTTTTCTGGTCACACCGATGTAGTAAATGAAGGAGATATTACAAAATGGAACCACGATCCATTTGCCGCTAAAATTGTTGACAATAAATTATATGGTCGCGGAGCCGCAGATATGAAATGTGCCATTGCATGTTTTATTGATGCGGTACAAAAATTTTTACAAACAAATAAAAATACAAATTTTGGAATTGGTTTTTTAATTACTAATGACGAAGAATCTGATGGCATTAACGGCACTAAAAAAGTGTTAGAGTGGATGAAAGAAAATAATAAAGTTATTACTCACTCTTTG
>JADHOZ010000048.1 GCA_016778745.1 Rickettsiales bacterium | reverse complement strand
TAAGATTAGAAGTTATTTCCAAAAGGGGCATTATCTTTGATGATGAATGTTCGCAGGCTGTCGTTCCCTGCCTTGAAGGGGAAGTTGGTTTTATGGTTGGGCATGAAATTTTTGTGTCTATTCTACGAGAGGGTAAGCTAAGAGTGTTGGGAAATAATGATGAATTAATAAAAGAGATCGATATTAAAGGTGGATATGCTGAGATGAGGGAAAATAACGAACTAGTTGTATTGGTTGATTAGATCTTATTTGTATTTATAAAGATAAAATTGATCCCAAAAAAACGCGCTTTCAAGAATGAAAGCGCGTTTTTTTGTATAGCTAATGTAAATTATACCGGTTTTCATCTTTATTTGGTGTTTTATTCCATATTACTTATCTTCCTTTATATTCAGAAAGCAACGCGCTGCAAGACCAGAAGCTATTTTATCATTTAATGATTTGTCAAAAGCATTATTTCCTAGTTCTGCTGTTAAACTTTTATAATCAGACATGAAGCTATAGAGCTCGGTTGTGATTTTGGCCATCATAGTGTGATCAAAGTTATAATCTTTGTAAAATTCGTGAGCAGTAGTCATCGCTTTGAGGAGTAGATCTTTATCATTTTGGTCTACCTTTGTATCATCTTTTCCTTTTAGTATGTGATTGGGAGTTACTTTTAATACTGCGGCTAATTTTCTAAGTACTTGTGGAGATACGCCATTCCTTCCATTTTCAAAGCCCCAAATAAGTTGTTTTGATACACCGGCTAATTCGGCTAATTCAGTTTGGCCGATATTTTGGTCTTTACGAATAACTTTTAGATAATTTTGAGACATTGGTTTTTTTGCTTTAAAAAGTTGATAAGACACATGATTTTATTTTATAGTAAAAAAATTGTCAATTATAGTGTTTATTCTAGATTTGCTATGAGATTGGCTTTTTATATATAGATCGCCGAATTATTAATATTTTAAATAGTAAAGGAAATTCGGTTATGATCTTTTGTGGACTCGACTTTTATTTTACTGTTTTGTTGTTCTATCAATTTTATGGCGATGTTAAGATCAATCCCAGGATTGTTTTTGCTTTGGATTATTGATAATTTATTGATAGTTGCTGTTTTAAAATTTTTAATTACTGGTCCATTATCTGCAATTGAGAAGGTTATCTGATCTTTTTCTTTTTGTGCGACGATGGTTATTTCCGGATCTTTGACTTCAGGGCTTTTAATTGACTGTGTCGCATTTTTAATTAGGTTAATAAATATTTGGATAAAGTGTATTTTTGATGCGTGGATAGTTAGGTTTTTATCAATTAAGATTCTTACATTTATGTTGTCAATAATTTCCTCTTGAAGCTTTAAGGCGGTTTCTATTGCTTCAAAGATATTAAAGTTGGTTTTATCAATTGGTTTTTGTATTAGGGATAGATTTTTTAGATTGTTTATGGTGTTTTTGATTCTTGAAATCCCTGTTGATATGTCTGTGTATGCCTCTTGTAGTTCTATGTTTTTATTGCGTTGGTTAATAGTATTTAATGTATTGAGGGCGGTGATGGTAAAATTTAGCGGATTATTGATCTCGTGGATGAGTTCCGAAGAGAGGTTGGTCATTGCTTGAGATGTTTCTTTATCTATTAATTCTTCTTGGGTTTTAGTAATTTTGATAAGTTGTTTGTTGAGTTTGTAATTAAGTAGAAAGTGTTGAAATAATAATTTTGATTTGAGTTTGGTAGCAGTGATGCCAATTGTTGCTGCAAGCGTTAGGGTAAATATATTATTGTAAATTATACCAACACTATCTATGTCGGTTTGTAGTACTGCGCTAATGTAGGTCGATATCGAAATGATACATATGATTAACGTTTCTTTTGTTGTAAGAGGTAATAATATGGTGGCGGCAAATATTAACAAGATAAGTCCATTATGGTAGACTAGATCGGGTTTATTTGATATTATTATCATGACACAGATCATGGCTTGTATGAAAAAAAGCCAGGAAAAAGTTAGAATTTTAATAAATTTATTTATTGTTTTATGAAAATGGAAACATAAAATTAGTGAAGTAAGTATTGTGCAGCTTAGTCTGGCATATAGGAATTCTTCGAAAAAATCACCGTATAATAGAAAATCTGAGCCGGCACCAATTGGAATGAGAAGGATGCTTAAGATGCAGCCGACTATGGAGCCTTTAATTAGTAGGTTGCTAATATATTGTTGATAGTCTTGTCTAGCTTGGCCCATTTTATATTAATGAAAAAACATCAAAAATATGACTAAAATCTCTAAATATGCCGGGAAGTATTTGATAATATTAGTAGACGATGAAGAGATATCACTCAAATATTTCTATAAGGAATTTCAATCTAAGTTTAATATTATTACAACTACAAATCCAGAAGAAGTTATAGAAATTATTGATTCAAAACCTGGAGAGGTCGCTTTGGTAATTTCTGATCAGAGAATGAGCTATATTAAAGGTGTGGATTTGCTGACTTTAATTAAAGCAAAAGATCCAGAAATTATTAGGGTCTTAACAACCGCTTATGCGAGTTTAGAAGATAATATTGAAGCTATCAATAAAGGTAATGTTTTTGCTTATTTGATGAAGCCTTGGAATATTAAATATGTTGAAGATGTTATGAATAGGGCCTTGGATGAGTTTGGTAGTAGAAAGAATTATCTTGATCTGAGCTCTTCTATTGCAAGTGAAATGAGAAATCCGCTTGAGACGGCCTCAAGATCTGCACAAGTTATTAGGTCGAAATTGGCTAATTATGAATCTGGTCAAGGAGTTAGTGCCAGTGATTTGGAAGAGATTGTTCGTGTGAGTGATGATTTATCATCTTCGGCCATGCGGGGTAATATCATTATTGATACAATATTAAGCAGTGTTAGGAATAAGTCTGTTGATACAACCTCCTTGAAGAATTATAAGATTAGCCACGTGTTGAATTTGATGTTTTCACAATTTGAGTTTTTGGATAGTGAGAAAGATGCAATAATAATAAATGTTGAAGAGAGTGAAGATTTTGAGTTGAAATGTAATGACATATTATTTGGTTACGCACTTTATATTCTGTTAAAAAATATAATGGAAACGGTTTCGAAAGAAGACATTACTATTTTGGCACATAAAGGAATTGACGGTTTTAATAGGATTATAATTTCTAGTGATGAAACATTTGATATTGGTGTTTTGGATAAATCTGGCTTGTCTTTTGATTTTGGTCGCAAGGTGTTAGAGAATTTTGGTATAGTTCTGTTTTGCGAGTATGGTTCAGTGGTAATGAAATTGCCAAAAATTGGAAGAGTCGGAGTTGATGATCGCGAACGTAAAATTTTAATTCTGGCTAGCGATGATGTTGGTAACAAGATTCAAGGTAGTTTCGGAGCTTTCGTTGAAGAGTTTGACAGTACGGTTTGTGGTGACGTTAATTTGGCTATTAAGTTGGCAAAAGAAAATGACTATGATGTTATTTTGGTTGAAAATAATAGCGATTTTTATGGTTTTGGTTATCAGATTAGAGAGTTTGATCTACTAACGGCTGTATTGTCTTTATCAAAAGATGGCGAACAGAACCTGTTGGGCGAGGTTGATGATGTTATTTATTACGATAATATCACCAATAAAGATCTAAGAGTCATTGCTAAGTGGGGCGTGACTAAGGTTAATAGTGAGGATTATGATAATATTGATTTTGTTGGCATATTAAAGGGAAAAAAGATTTTATTGGCAGATGATGAGCATTTTAATTTGATATTAGGTTCGAAATTCTTTTTTGATTTAGGACTTGAGGTTAAAGAGGTGCGAGATGGATTATTGGCAGTTGGCTGTTTTGAAGGTGATGAAAAATATGACCTCGCGTTGATCGATATTAAAATGCCTAATTTAAGTGGTATTGAGGTAGTAAAAAAGATTAGACAGGTGGAAAAAGATGAGGGTTTGAACTCCATGCCAGTCGTTGCATTTACTGCGGATAATGCAAAAGTTAGGGTTAGGGAAATATTGAAAGCTGGTTTTGATGATTATTTTATCAAGAGTACTAAATATAACGATTTGGCAAAGATGATGTCGATCTATCTAGGTTAATTACTTTCTTGCTCTGTATCATATTCTTCTAAAAGGGTTATATTTCCTGATTTCTTGCCCTCTATTCCTAGGTCAGAGATATTTTTTACGGCTGAATAGACGCTTTTATTCATGGTTTTAGCCATTTTATTGTGGAGGTTTAGGGCCTTGTTTAGTGATTTTCCTAGGTCTTTGGATTCTTTGAAGACTATGGATATATTGTCCATTAATCTGGCTACAGATATTTTTAGGTCCTCGATGTTCTTTTGTTGTTTGGTGCGGTCAATTACTATTCTGGCTTGGGAAAGAAAATTTATTAGCCCGATTGGAGAGGAAACAATTACGCCACTTTCTAAGGCTTTTTGTTCGAAGGAGGGGTCGACTCTTCTAATGATTTCGAGCATTTTTTCGGTTTGGAGAAACATAATGATTAGGATTTTGTAGTCTTTGGCATCTTTATTGAGGAGGCTTTCAAAAAGTGATTTTGAATATTCTTTCTTTTTTAGAGAATCTATGTGGCGGCGAAATGATTCTTTTATTTTAGTAAGGAGTTCTTTTTCTTTTGAGTTGTCGTGATTGTGGATTGCTTCTTCTAACTCAATAAAGTGAGAAGATGATTTTGAATCAATTATTGCTACTTGATCTCCAGGGAAGAAAAGTAGAGCATCTGGTCGGCTGCCCTCGTTTTGGTTACTTGAAAAATCAGAAAAATGTGATTGCAAGATAAAGTCTCCGGGGCTTTCAAGATTCTCTTTTTCTTTTAAGCCGGAGCTTTTTAGAATGTTTTCTAGGGTGATTTCTGCGGTTCTTCCTGCTGAGCCTGGGCTAAGAAGAGCTCTTTTTGTTAGGTTTATGTCTTTTGAGGATTCTTTTACTTGGTCGTTTAGGGAAATGACTTTGGAAGTGACGCTTTCAAAATTTTTAAATAAATCGGCAGTTATTTTTTTGATATTTTCTTCTTGGTTTTTGGTAATTTTGTCTTGCTGTTCTTGGTTTTTTAATATTAGTTTTTCTGATAATTGTAGGAGGATTGTTTCTTTTTCATTATTAAATTCGGTAGCTCTTGCTTCTAGGTGCTTGTTTGCTTGTTGAAGAATTATGTTTTCTTTTTGTAGGTCAAAGTTTTGATTGATTAAATCTTGGTTTTTTTGTTGTAAATCTGCTATCTCACTTTGATTTTTTTGATTTAAAAAACGGCTTTTTATCGCCATAACAAAAATTAGACTTATTAAAATTATCGTTATGAATGAAAAAACTAGTGTAGTGATCATTGTAATTTGCAATAAAGTTATTATCTTCAGACTTTAAATTTTGATTTAATTTTAAAGATATGGTTAAAAAATTAACAACACAAGATATTAGCACTAATGACGCGGGCGCTGCGAAATTAAGTGGATTGCAGATATTTCCATCTCTACCACTTAGGGATATGATTATTTATCCTTTTAATACCACGACTATTTTGGTGGGAAGGCATAAATCTCTGGAGTCTGTTGAAGAAGCTAAAAAAGCGGATTTGCCGATTTTTGCGATTGGTCAAATTCACCCCGATACTGATGATTTTGTTGAGGGTAATTTATTTGCCTCAGGCACTTTATGTAAAATTATTGAGTCAATTAAGACGCCAGATGGGTCTATGAAGGTGATATTGCAGGGAGTGGTTAGAGCTGATTTGGTTGAGATTGTAGATAATAGGCAGTCATTTCTATGTGCGGTTGATATTCTTGCTGAGGAAAGTAAGGCGACTGATAACAAAGAGTTGCTTGGTTTAATTAAGGCATGTATTGAGAGCTTTACGAAGTATTCAGCTTATAATAAGAGAATTACAGCCGATGTTTTGTCTCTTATTACGAAGGTTAGATCTCCGGAAGAGATAGTTTATTTGATGGCTTCCTATGTTAATGGCGTGATGCGTGATAAGCATAAGATTTTGTCAGAAAAAACAATTACGAAGAAACTTTATAAGTTGTTGGAATTATTGCGCGTTGAAATTGAGATTGGTCAGGCTGAAGAGAGAATTACCAAATCGATTCAAGAAAAATTTTCCAAGCATCAAAAAGAGATTTATTTAAATGAGCAGCTAAAAAATATTAAGAAAGAATTAGGGCAAGATGAAGAAGGTGAATTTGAGGAGTTAAAGGAAAAATTATCTAAATTAAAATTACCAACAGAAGTTAAGAAAAAAAGTGAATCTGAGCTTAAAAAGTTAGAAAAGATGAATCCTTATGCATCAGAAGCTGGAGTTGTTAGGAATTATCTAGACTGGATTGTCAATTTGCCGTGGAGTAAGAAAACGAGTCTTTTAAGCGACTTGTCAAAAGCGCAGAAGGTTTTGGATAAATATCATTATGGATTACAAAATATTAAAGATAGAATTTTAGAATTTATTGCGGTGCAAATTAAGACCAAAGACTCTAAGGGGCCTATTTTATGTTTGGTTGGAGCTCCTGGTGTCGGCAAGACCTCTTTGGCGAAGTCAATTGCCGAAAGTTTGGGTAGGCAATATGTGAAAGTGTCTTTGGGCGGCGTGAAAGATGAGTCTGAGATTAGGGGTCACAGAAAGACTTATATCGGTGCAATGCCAGGGAGAATTATTCAGTCTATGAAAAAGGCCGGCAGTATTAATCCGATGATGTTGCTTGATGAGATTGATAAAATGTCCAGTGATTTTAGGGGCGATCCCGCGGCTGCGTTGCTTGAAGTTTTAGATCCGGAGCAAAATCATAATTTTTCGGATCATTATTTGGAGGTGGACTATGATTTATCAAAAGTGATGTTCGTGGCTACAGCAAATAGTTTGTCGACAATTCCGATTCCGTTGCGTGATCGTATGGAGATTATTAACCTGTCTGGTTACACGGAAAACGAAAAGTTACATATTGCGAAAGAACATTTGTTGCCAAAACAAAGAAAAGAAAATGGGTTAAGCTCTAAAGAATTTAAAATAGATGATAATGCGTTTTTGACTTTGATTCGAAAATATACTTTTGAAGCTGGGGTTAGAAATCTAAATCGTGAAATTGCTAAATTAGCAAGGAAGGCAGTCCGAGATATCATAACAAAAAAGAAAAAATCGGTAACTATTACCGAGAAGAATTTGAAAGATTATGCTGGAATTGAGAAAAAACAATTTGGCGTGGCGAAGAAAAAAGATATGATCGGTGTGGCAACGGGTCTTGCTTACACCGAATATGGCGGTGATTTATTGGATATTGAGGTGCTAAAATTTGAAGGCGCTGGCAAGGTTTTAACAACTGGTAGACTTGGAGATGTAATGAAAGAATCAGCAAGTGCGGCATTAAGTTATGTTAGGTCGGTTGCTCAAGATCTTAAGGTTGATGCGAAAAAATTTAATAAATTTGATTTTCATATTCATGTGCCAGCTGGCGCAACGCCAAAAGATGGGCCATCCGCCGGGGTTGCGTTGGCGGTTTGTTTGGCGTCTATTGTATCAAATAAAAAAATTCGTAAGGACATAGCGATGACAGGTGAACTTACTTTGTCAGGCAAAGTACTGGAAATTGGCGGCCTAAAGGAGAAACTTCTTGCGGCTTTAAGAGGAAAGATCAAAATAGTCTTAATTCCTGAAGAAAACAAAAAAGATTTGGAAGAAATGCCAAAAGAAGTTTTGGATCAATTGACGATTAAACCGATATCTCATGTGGAAGAGGCCATTAAGGAGTGTTTGATCTAATATTAGATCCCATCTATTATATAAATTATAGATGGGATTTGGTATAATTATTTAAATAAAATGGAAAATAATCATAAAAATATTTTAATGGCGACAATATTGTCTGCTGTCGTTCTGATTGGTTGGGCTTGGTTTTTTGAGAAGCCAAGAATTGAGAAGCAAGAAAAATTAAGAAAGGAATATCTACAAAGCCAAAAAGTTGAGGGTGACGTTGAGAAAGTGGTAGCCAAGTCTAGTGCTACAAAGAAAATAGAGAATTTATCTGTTGAAAAAGCGATTAGTTTTAAAGATAGAAAGGAGCTAATTTCTGGTAATAATAGGGTTAAAATCTCGAGTCATAGTTTACATGGCTCTATTTTATTGAAAGGCGCCAGGTTTGATGACTTAACCTTGGCAAAATATTTTAAGACCATTAAGAAAGAAGAAGAGGTGGTTTTATTCTCACCTACTGACAGTAAAGATAGATATTTTGCTGATTTTGGCTGGGTGAGTTCCGATAAAAATTTGGAATTACCAGGGCCAAATACTATGTGGAAGGCTGATAAGAAGAACTTGACTCCTGATTCTGAAGTTACTTTGTCTTGGAAAAATAGACAGGGAGTTGAGTTTGTTCTGATAATATCCATGGATGATGATTACATGTTTAGTGTTGATCAAGAGATTGTGAATCATTCTAAAAAAGAAATTTCAGCGGCGGTTTATGGTAGAATTAATCGAAATTTAGCACAGAAAAAAAAGTCAATCTATATATTACATGAAGGTGCGATTGGTGAATTTGATGAGGTGTTAAATGAAGTGACGTATGATGAGTTGATAGACGATGCAAAGGTTGAATTTCACGAAAAGAAAGGTGGCTGGTTTGGAATTACGGATAAATATTGGTTGAGTTCTCTGCTGCCAGATAAGAAGTTGCAATATAATGCGTCTTTTGATTTCAAATATAATAACCAAACCAAGTTGTTTAATACGGAATTTATTGCGCAAGAATATAAAATTGCGCCAAAGGAAAAATTGCAATTTAATCATCATTTGTTTGCTGGGGCAAAGAAAGTAAAATTGCTTGATAAATATAGCAAAGATTATGGTGTGAAACATTTTGATAAAGCAGTCGATTTTGGTTGGTTTTACTTTTTGACGAAACCATTTTTTTACATGATTTCTTTTTTAAATGATTTAATTGGTAATTTTGGTTTAGCTATTTTGGCAATGACGGTTCTGGTAAAGGCGGCATTATTTCCGATGGCTAATAAATCATATAAAGCAATTGCGAGAATAAAGCAATTACAGCCACAAATCGAAACGCTTAAGAAAAAACATGGATCTGATAAGTTGGCTTTTAATAAGGATATGATGGCACTTTATAAAACAGAAAAAGTAAATCCAGCATCTGGGTGTTTACCCATTATCTTTCAAATTCCAATTTTCTTCTCTTTGTATAAAGTGCTGTTTGTGACTTTGGATATGAGGCATGCTTCATTTTATGGTTGGATTAATGATTTGTCTGCTCCGGATCCAACAACAATTTTCAATTTATTTGGAATATTGCCATTTGATTTAGGGCCGGCAATGACAATCGGTGTTTGGCCAATATTAATGGGAATTACGATGTTTATTCAGCAAAAACTAAGTCCGGCAAGTTCTGACCCAGTGCAAACGAAGGTTTTAAAATGGATGCCGGTAGTCTTGGTATTCGTATTATCGGGATTTCCAGCTGGCTTGGTGATTTACTGGACGTGGAGTAATACTCTGTCTATCTTGCAGCAATATGTTATTGTGAGAAAATATAGATAGTTATTGCGAGACATGAGCGCGTGGTCGGGGGGGGTTACAAACCCCGATCAGCGATGTTTTGTTTTGGGTGTAATAAAGCTATACTCTGTATAGAGCCAAGGCTTTCTTTGTTAAAAAACCGATTTATAATCGATTTTAGGAAAAAGCAGGCAAAGGAGTAAGGCGAAGGCTGCCCGGAGGAGTTGATTCTCTTCGAGAGAAGTAAAAAAGGATTAACTCTTGATAAATACAAGGTGTGTATTTACGGCAGAGAGAATAGATAATTTTAATGTGGAAGGATGGCCGAGTGGCTTAAGGCGCACGCTTGGAAAGCGTGTGTAGGCTTTAAAACCTACCGAGAGTTCGAATCTCTCTCCTTCCGCCATACCCTCTAAATCCCAGAGCCATAAGGCTTAAAGCCACTTTTAAAAAATTCAACCACTTTACAACAAACTGTCCCCGAATCCTCTCTACACCTTCTAGTACTAGATCAATCACGTGTACCGAAAAGTTCGAAAAAAAGTGCTAGGCAAGCGATACTTTTTGCAAACTTTTTTACCAATTAGAGACTCAAAAATTCGGCTGATTCCAAGCCAATTCTCTTTCCGTCTCTCCGTTTCACGTTTACCTTTTAGAGAAATTTAAACTTTTCTGAAAATCAAATCTTAAATAATAGAAAATATTTTTTAAACATACTGTAAAATATATTTACATTTATATTGATAATATTATTTACATTACTTAAGTTAATCTCATTAAAAAACAAAATGAACAAAACTAATATGAATAACAATTTTCAAAACCTCATATCTAAGCATGATCTTTCTAAGATTGAGTTAGCTAAAGTTCTGGAAGTTTCTCGTCCAACAGTTGATAAGATACTTTCTGGCACGAGAGAGCTTAGAATTTCAGAAGCTGATAAATTAGCCGTTAGTCTTGGCATTAGTGTGTCTGAAGTTCTTGGCAACACTGCACAAACTGAAATTGAGTTAGAAAAATCAGATAAAACAGATGTTAAGAAACCTCTACGCATTAGTGTTCCTGCAAAGAATGTAGAAAAATTCAAAAATGCCCTTCTGTACAGTACACAGGAAATTGGAGCTTTACCAAATGTTGGTCAAACTGTTCTTTATAAAATTCTCTATTTTTGC
>JADHOZ010000047.1 GCA_016778745.1 Rickettsiales bacterium | reverse complement strand
TCTTTTTCTTCAGAAGACTCTTCTAAAAAATCTTCTATATCAACCTTGGTGATTTGTTTTTGTTCAGATATTGACTTTATGCCTTCATATTTTAATTGATTATCATGAGATAAAGTGAAGATAATTTTAAATGGTTCGGCATTGGGTATAGAATCTACCTTTTTTTGACCGCTTAAATTCATAAGAAGTGCTTTTAAAGCGTTGCTATGACTGACTATTAAAATTTTTTTATCCTTTATCACATCTTCTTTAATAGATTCTAAAAAATCCCTCATTCTTGTCATTACATCTTGCCGTGACTCTCCTCTATAACAATTATGATCATATCCTTCAGCTTTTTGTTCTATATTTTGTAAAAATTGTTTATTTTCTTGAGTTTTTGCCTGATTTGTAAGGGCTCCAACATTATGCTCATTTATTCTTTCATCTTCTTTAGTTAAAATATTGCTCAATTCTAGTCCTGTTTTTACAAGATTTGCTGTTTCTATGGTTCTTTGTAGTGTTGATGTATAAATTATGTCTGGAACGATATTTCGTTCTTTTAGTAATTTTCCAGCCTGAAGAGCCTGTTCTTTACCAACTCTCGTTAGTGTTGACTGAAATGTTCCTGCCCATTTTTCTAAAATATTATGAAATGTTTGTCCGTGTCTTAGGCAATATATTTCGATTTTGTTGTTTTGAGAAGCAAAATGTTTTATTAGTTTTGATGATGTTAAAGGATATGGAGTTTTTTTGAAAACTGGGCCTGTAAACAATTGTTTCATAAATTTATAAATAGTAAAAACTGAATATCATAAAATGACATAGATCCTACGTTCTTGCAAATTACATTTCAAGCCCCTATTTACCAGTATTGACATTGAAAATGATTTGGTTAGTTTAATTTTTTTTGTCTTATTTTTTTACCAAATGTTTTTAAAATATCATTATATTATTTTTTCCTTATTTTTGCTTATTTCCTCTTGTGCTACGAAAGAAAAGATTATAGATAAAAAATTTAATGCTGTTTGGAAAAAATATTTTGAAAAAAGCTATGACAAAACCTCTCAAATTACTATTTTTATTGTCACTAATCGTAAAAAAAACTCCGAAAAATTTTCTTGTGAAATGGGTTCTTTTGGTGTTTTTAAATCAGATGAACTGACATTTGGCAAATGTAATATTAATGTGCCAAAAGATCATGAAATTGGCATTATTCCAGATGTTGTGACAAAAAAAGGTTTCATTCACAAGGAATTTAAAATATTACAAGAATCTTCTTTGGATAAGGATCAGTTGGTTTTGAATATTAAAAATACAAAGCGTAATCCGTTAATTTTTGTTCATGGTTTTAATGTAAAATATCATGAGGCATTAATTAGAGCGGCTTCGCTTGCATATGATTTAAAATATCAAGGTGATATTATATTATTTTCATGGCCAGCGGGGGGAAGTAGCGATTCTCTTACTATGATCAATAATACTTATAAGAATAATCTATTGAATTCTAAAAATTCGATTAATGATTTTTCGAAATTGTTGGTATCGTTAAAAAACAATAATATAACTCCAAATATTTTAGTGCATTCTATGGGTCATCAAGTAGTGTTAAATTCTCTTGATGCTTTATCTAAAAAATATCCGAAAGATACATTTGTTAATAACTTAATTTTAAATGCTCCGGATTTTGCCATTGATCAATTTATGGAAATTAAAGGCAATATTCAAAAAATTGCAAATAAAGTCACGATTTATTGTGCTAAAAATGACAAGGCTATTTTGGTTTCGCATGAGATTAATAAATCTAAAAGAGTGGGTGAGTGTCTAGTAATTGATTCTACTTTAGATAAGAAAATAGAATTAATTGATGTAAGTGAAGTGAATAACTCATTTTTGGGTCATGGTTATTATTATTCAAAAGAAGTATTGGCGGATGTTTTTCAAAATTTAGTTGGAATTGATGCTAGTAAACGTATTTTTCTTGCTAAGAAGGACTTTTTTGAAAAACAATATTATTTGAAGAAATAATGAACGCAAAAAACAATGATCGATTTTGAATTAGCAAGATTTGCGGTTGATGAAAATAAGTCTCGAGGAAGGCGTTATGGGGAGTTGTATGATGATTCTAAATATCGATCAGTTTTTGGGCGCGATCGTGATCGCATTATTAATTCTTCAGCATTTCGCAGGCTTCAATATAAGACGCAAGTATTTGTAAATCATGAAGGCGATCATTATCGAACTCGCTTAACTCATTCATTGGAAGTGGCGCAAATTGCAAGATGGATTTCGAGTGGTCTTCGGGTCAATAAAGATTTAGCAGAAATTATATCACTGGCTCATGATTTAGGTCATTCGCCTTTTGGACATGCTGGTGAAGATGCTTTAAATGAGAAATTAAAAGAAATTGGTATGGGTTTTGAGTTTTCTCACAATGCTCATGCTCTAAAAATTATTACTAAGTTAGAAAATAGATTTATTGAATTTGAAGGGCTTAATTTATCTTGGGAGATGTTGGAAGGTGTTGTTAAACATAACGGTCCTTTGATAGGGGAAGTTGATTCATATATTTTGCAATATAATGCACAATTTGATTTAGATTTAAGAAATTATTCGTCAATTGAGGCGCAAATTTCAGCTATTTCTGATGATATTGCTTACAATAATCATGATTTAGAAGATGGTCTTAGGGCGGGTTTATTTGAGGTTGAGGATCTTTTGGAATTGAAAGTTGTTGGAGATATTTACAGGGAGATTTTGAGTAATTATCCGAACTTGCGTCGCGAAATGCTAGTTGGTGAGGCTAAAAAAAGACTAACTTTGGCAATGGTTATCAACGTGATTGAAAATACGCAGCAAAATATTGTGGATGAAAAAATTGAGGTGGTGGATGATGTGAGAAAGTCAAGTAAGTCTTTAGTGTGCTTTAGTAAAAAGATGGAAGAGGCGCATCAGGGTTTGAAAGCTTTTTTGATGGCTAACATGTATCGCCATAAAAGAGTCAATGAAATGACTAAAGATGCCAAAAAAGTGGTAGGTGATTTATTTGATTTTTATCTTAAGGATCCTACTTTGATACCTAAAGAGATTCATCATAAATTTTGTATTAAAGATGACAAATCATTGGTTATTTTGATTTGTGATTATATAGCCGGAATGACTGATCGTTTTGCCATTAATCAATTTAAAAATCTAAACGTATGAAAAAAATATTTTCTTATAAAAATGTCACTCCAAAAATTGCTAATTCAGCATTTGTCGCTTCAACGGCGGTGATTTCTGGTAATGTTGAAATTGGTGAAAATTCTGGAATTTGGTATGGTTGTGTATTAAGAGGCGATGTTGCTAAATTGCGCGTTGGAAAAAATTCAAACATTCAAGATAACACAGTATTGCATGGCACAAGGCCCAATCATTTGCAAAATAAGACTGGAGACGCTGGTGCTTGTGTCGAAATAGGAGATAATGTGACAATTGGACATTCGGCGGTTATTCATGCTTGCACGATCAATGATAATGCTTTTATCGGTATGAAATCGGTGATAATGGATTTGGCTTTGGTGGAGGAGTATGGAATGCTTGCTGCTGGTGCAGTTTTGACTCCGGGGAAAGTAGTTAAATCTGGACAAATTTGGGCAGGAAATCCGGCTAAATATTTTCGTGACTTAACGCAAGCGGAGAAAGATTATATTGTGGTTTCTGCTAATAATTATGCTGAGTTGGCCCGAGAATATAAGGAAGAGGAAAATAAATAATTTTATGTTAGATCAAAATCAAATTGATTATATTGTTAATGTTGCAAAGCAAGCTGGAGAAGTTGCTCTTGGTTATTTTAAAAATAAGAGTTTCCAAGTATCTAAGAAGCTAGATAATTCTGAAGTTACTTGTGCGGATATTGAAATTAGTAAATTTATTAGCTCTAAATTCTCGCAAGAATTTCCAGATGTTGCGGTCATTTGTGAAGAAGGTAATATTAGGGACCACTCTGTTAATACGTTTTTCTTGGTGGATCCAATTGATGGAACGGGGGGATTTGCAAAATTTAAAGATGAGTTTTCGATTAATATTGCGTTAGTGGAAAATGAAAAACCGACATTTGGTTTGATTTATGCGCCGCTTTTTGATGGCGGTAAGATTATTTATAGTAATGCTAATGATGAAGTCGTCATTGAGTCTGGTGGTAAAAGTAACATTGTGAAGAAGATTGATAAAATTGATGGCGTTAAAGTTATTACTTCTCAGAAAACAAAGGACGAGATGATTAAAAATTTTATGCGTGATTTTTATTTTGATATTGATGAATATGACGTTTTGAGAGTTTCTTCAGCTGTTAAGTTTTTTTATTTTATTGAAGGAAAAGTGAATTTGTATTTGCACTTTCGACCATCTATGGAGTGGGATATTGCCGCAGGTCAATATTTAGTTGAACTTATAGGAGGAGAGATTAAAACGCTTAAAATAACTGAAAATAACATGGTTTTGGGTGGAAATCTTACATATAATAAAAAAGATTATCTCAACGGGCCATTTATCGTGAGGAATTATGGTTAAGAAATTTACAGCAAATTGTAATTTTGGTGGTCAGGTTGCGCCCGTCACTTTATATGTAGGAAACCCGTCAAAAGGCAATCACCCTTTGGCTTTTCAAAGTAAATGGCTCAGTTCTGAAAGAGGCGGGACAATTCCGTCGAATATCATGGAATCATTTGCAAAGCTATCTGATATTGCAGATAAAAATAAGGTTCCTTTTGAGGATTTATGTGCTTATGTGATTGATGAAATACAAGCAAATAAGTCGCTTGAAACAGACGCAAATAGAGCGCAAGAACTTTCTGGTCAAAATACTGAAAATCACGAACGACATGAAGAGTAAAAAAATAGTTATTTTATATGGTGGTTGGAACTCGGAGAGAGAGGTATCTTTGTCTTCAGGAAAAGCAGTTGAAGAATCTTTAAGGCGTATCGGATATGAGGATGTTGTTTTAATGGATTATTCACGTGACAGTTATTTAGAATTGCAAACAATAAATCCTGACTTGGTATTTAATGCTTTGCATGGAAAATATGGTGAGGATGGTTGTGTTCAAGGTATGTTGGATATTTTGGGGATTTCTTATACGCATAGTGGCGTTTTAGCTTCGTCTCTTTGTATGGATAAGATTTTATCAAAAAAAATCTGTTCTCAGGTTGGTGTTAAATCTCCTGATTATGATATTTTAATTCAGGGTCAAAATCAAAATAATAAGAATAAAATTAAGAAGATTGGAGAGCCTTTTGTAATAAAGCCAAATGACGAAGGATCAAGCGTTGGTGTTGAGGTAATTTTGAAAGATAGTGATTTTGATATTGATAATTATGAATGGAATTATGGATCTGAGGTGATAATTGAAAAATATATTTCTGGCCCAGAAATACAGGTGGCGGTTATTGGTGAAAAATCTATCGGTGCTATAGAGGTTAGGCCAAAAAAGCTTTTTTATGATTATGAGTGTAAATATACTAAGGGGATGACCGATTATATAATGCCAGCTGAAATCGATTCTCAAAAATATAAGGAAGCTTTGGACTTGGCTGCAAAATGTCACAATCAACTTAGATGTAGAGCGCTCACTAGAGTTGATTTTAAATTAAGTGATAAAGATGGAGAATTCTATTTGCTGGAAGTTAATACCCAGCCTGGCTTTACCCCTTTATCTTTGGTTCCACAAATTGCTGCGCATGTTGGTATTTCTTTTGATGAAATTGTAGAATTCTTAATCAATCAAGCTCTATGACGCGAAAATTAAAAGCGAGATTTAAAGATTTTATATTGACTAATAATCTGATTCGAAGTGTCAGATTATTTTTTAATAAGATCTTTTCGGCTTTAGTTTTTAGATTTTGGTTGGCAATTTTGATATTTTTTTTGTCTGCCTTGAGTGCTCTGTACTATTTTAAGCCAAATTATTTTGTTAAACCAATTGATAAGGCAATTTATTATTTCTATCACTATTTAAAAATTGATAGCAGGAATTTTTCTCGGATCAATATCACTGGAATTAATCATATCAAAAAACAAGAAATCATTGATATTATTGAGAAAACGCAAGGTGACTTAAGTAAAGAAGGACAAAAAATAATCTCAATATTAGCTAAAAATATTAAGGATGCGTTGATTTGGGTTGATAATATAAAAATCACTCGAAATTTGCCTTATACGTTGAATATTGAAATAGAAGAATTTAAGCCATTTGCTATTTGGCAAGAGGAGGGGAAAAAATATTTTACCAATAAAGGCGGTAAGTTAGTTGCGTATGAAGAGATAGATGAATATAAATATATGTTTATATTATCTGGCCATGGAGCAAACCATAATGTTGAATCGTTATTTAATATTTTCTTTAAAGATCCCGAGCTTAGCGCAAATGTATATTCAGCAAATTGGGTTTCTAATAGAAGGTGGGATATAGTTTTTGAAGATGGTTTTTTAGTAAAACTTCCCGAAAAAAATGTTGATATTGCTTGGAAGAAGTTGAAAAAAATACTAACGATGCAAGGTTCTACTATTGGTTTAAAAGTAATCGATTTGAGAGTGATTGATAAGATATATTTGGAATATGAAGATAAATATATCAAAGACTTAAAAAACTAACTTCGCTTACAAGAAATTTAATAAATTTTTAAATTGTGTTTATAATAAACGATTCTATTTTTCTTTTTAATCAATCCACATTTAATTTTTTTTAATGGCAAAAAAGAGTTCAAAAGGAAAAATTGTTGCTTGTCTGGATCTTGGATCATCAAAGTTGGTGTGTATTATCGCAGCTATTAATGGTGAGAAAATTGAAGTGCTAGGATTTGGTCATAAAGAGGCCTTGGGAATAAATTCTAGTACAATTTCTGATATGAGTTTAGCGCAAAAATCTATAACCAATGTGGTATCTCAAGCTGAGAGAATGGCTGGATTTAATATTGATAAATTATTGGTGGGAATTTCTGGAATTCAATCCACTTCCCATACTATTGAAGTTGATAACAAAATTTCTTCCGACATTGTTAAGAATACTGATATTGTTAATTTAACAAATAACGTCAGAAGTCAATTTAAGAAGAATAATAGAGAAATTATTCACCTCATTCCTCTTGAATATCGGATTGATGATTCTTCTGCCGTTGTGAATCCTCGATACATGTCTGGTGATGTTTTATATGCTAAATTTCATGTTGTTTCAACTTCGCAAACTACAATTAAAAATATTGAGAATTGCTTAAAAAGATGTCAGCTATCAGTCAATAATTATATAGTTGAACCTTATGCATCAGCACTTTCTTGTTTGTCTAGTCATGATATGAATTTAGGTTCTTTGGTTATTGAGATGGGTGCTAGCTCGACATCGATGGCGATTATTTTGGATGGAAGATTTACTAAGGTTGCTAGTCTTCCAATTGGTGGTATTCATATTACCAAAGATATCTCAACAATATTAAATGTTAGTACTGATTTAGCAGAAAAAATTAAAAACCTCAATGGCTCATTAATTATTAGTCCTATTGAAGAAAAGGAGATGATAAAAATGAAATTATCAGCAGCTAGTGAAGTTAGTGAGAATAGTGAAATTATTGGTATTACTCGGATTCAACTGCGTGATATTATCCAATCTAGATTAGAGGAAATATTTGAATCGGCTAAAAAGATTTTAATAAAATCAGGTATCCCCACTTATATCATTGGAAATATTATTTTAACGGGGGGAGTGACTGCAATTGTGGGTTTAGATAAGTTAGCAACGGAGATTTTTGATAAGAATGTTAGGATAGGTTATCCTAATAAAGTTGATACTATTCCATCAGAAATATTGGGTCCTTTAAATTCTTGCTCTATTGGTATGTTGGTATTTTTGAAAAAAATGTATGCTAAAGAAAAATCAAAGGTTGGTTTTGAAAGTAAGCCGAGCTTTATGACTAAATTAATTGATAAGTTAGCTGGTATTTAAAATCTAGAAAATCCACCACCGCCACCTTCTTTGTGGCTGTGATTTGCTCCACTTCTATCTTCTCTAAGATTTTTTACTCTATCAACATAACTCATACCTTCAAAGCCATCTTGAGTATTTGCTTTTTTTAGTCTCTTTTGTTTTTTCTTCCAAACTACAGATTTCATACCACTCGTATTAAAGACTTGTGTTGATCCCATTTTATCAACTTCTTCAGATCTATTATCCCATACATCTTCGCTGGATATTTCTTTTTTTTCTTCATCCTCTAATCCACCCACCTCTTTATCCAGATCTCTTGTTTGGTTGTTTTTTGGTTTTATGTTATTTTTTGTATTGGGTTTAATTTTTTCTGGATCTGGTATGTCATCTTTTTTGATGAAATTTTGGTCTGAATTTTTGTTATCTTCAGGTTTTTTTAGGTTTAATTTTGTAAATAGGTCCAATAGATCTTTTTTTAAAGGCATTTTGATTCTAGCTCCTTAATAGTTTCAAACGATGATTTAAGTTTTTGATGATGGCTACTTAGGTTAGGGTATAAGAATAAGATTTTTTGGTTCGGTTGTAACTTTATCTGACTATTACTACTAAATATTAACTCCATTAATTTGTCAGGGTTTTTAAATTTATTATTTTTAAATTCTATTAAAATACCTGTTTTGGTAGCTTCGAGTTTTTGAATGTTTAGTTTTTGGCATTGTGATTTTAGTTTAGCTACTTCCATTAGATTATTTACTTCGTCAGGAACTTTACCAAATCTATCAGTCATTTCTTCTAAAATAGAGTCTTGGTCTTGTGTTGTTTTGATTGCTGCTATTTTTTTATAGAAACTCATTCTTAGTGCTAAATCTTCAATATAATCTTCGGGAATAAGTAGAGAAATTCCAAGTTTTACTTGGGTTGTGAGATCAATATCATCCATTAGATCGGTTTGTTTTGAGTTGGCTTGTTTGTTTTTTTCTTTTTCAATAGTTTCGAGAAGCATTTGTTGATATAACTCAACTCCAGTTTCTTTAATATGTCCCGATTGTTCATCTCCTAATATGTTGCCACTTCCTCTAATATCCATATCGTGACTTGCTACGTTGAAGCCAACTCCTAGAGAATCTAGATTTTGCATTACTTCTAGTTTTTTCTTAGCATCAGATGAAATGTGTTTTTGGTTATTGGTCATAAAATAGCAATAACCTCTGACTTTTGTTCTACCAACACGTCCGCGTAATTGGTATAGTTGTGACAAACCAAACATATCGGCTTTGTAAATTATCATAGTGTTGGCTTCACTTATATCTATTCCTGATTCGATGATGGTTGTTGACAGTAAGACATCTATTTTTCCGTCAACAAAATCATTCATTATGTCATCTAATTCGTTTGGAGTCATGCGTCCGTGAGCATGTTTTATTTTTATATCCGGTAAAAGAATTTTTAATTTTGGTTCTATTTCTTCTAAATCTCTGATTCTTGGTACAACAAAAAATACTCTGCCGCCACGATTATATTCTCGCATTACTGCTTCTTTGGTGATGGTTGAATCATAAGGCATTACAAAATTTCTAACGGCGAGTCTATCAATTGGCGGAGTAGCAATTAGACTTAAATCTTTAACACCGGTTAAAGACATTTGCAGTGTCCTTGGAATTGGTGTTGCTGATAAAGTTAAAAGATGAACTTCGTTACGTAATTCTTTCAATCTTTCTTTTTGGGCAACGCCGAAATGTTGTTCTTCATCAACTATTACGAGGCCTAGATTTTTGAATTTAACAGTTTTTTGGAGTAGGGCGTGTGTGCCAATTATGATATCCACTTTTCCTTCTCCTAACTCTGTTTTAATGTCTCTGGATTTTGCTGGCGTGATTAGGCGTGACAATTGTTTGATAGTAATGTTTAGGTCCTTGAATCTTTCTAAGAAGTTTTTGTAATGTTGACGAACCAATAAAGTTGTCGGGGCAATTATTGCTACTTGGTATTTTATTTTTTCTTGTCCAACTACCATTGCAGCTGCGCGCATAGCGACTTCAGTTTTTCCAAAACCAACGTCGCCACAGATTAGGCGATCCATCGGCGATCCTTTGGCTAGATCTTCTTCTATTTCTTCGATTGCTTGTAGCTGGTCATCTGTTTCGACAAATTTAAATCTATTTTTGAACTCTTCGTAAAAATCTTGATTTGGTATAAAAATTGCTGCTTTTCTTACCTTTCTTGCGGCAGCTATTTTTAGTAATTCTTCGGCAGCTACTTTGATTTTTTTCTTAACTTTTTCACGACGATTCTTCCATCCGGCAACTCCTAGTTTATCTAATTGAATGAGTGGATTGTCAGCGCCGTATCTGGTTATGAGGTTAATATCATCAACGGGTACGAATAATGTGTCATTGCCGCCATAGATTAATTTTATCATATCGACCTTTATTTCGCCGACGTTGATTAGGCCAATACCCTCAAATTTACCAATTCCATAATCTCTGTGAACTACTAGCTCTCCGGGGTTAATGCTTAGACCTTCTTCTAATAGTCTTTGTGATGCTATTTTTTTATTCTTCTTTCTGACAATTTTTTCACCAAAAATTGCTTGTTCACCAATGATCATAAGATCGCTAGAATAAAAACCTATATCTAGTGGTAATATGGTAGTTGGGAAATTTATTTCGTAATCCAGCATTATTTTTTCAAAGCGATCTTTGAAGCTTTCAGAAAGTAGAGAGATAATTACTTTTACATTAGGATTTTCTTGTTTTTGAGCTACGATATATTCTTTCATTAACTCAATTGGGTCTTTTTTGTTAGCTCTA
>JADHOZ010000046.1 GCA_016778745.1 Rickettsiales bacterium | reverse complement strand
CAGTTGCACTAATTGCTGGTGGCCACACATTTGGTAAAATGCATGGCGCCCATAAAGCTTCTAAATGTTTAGAAAAAGAGCCGGCAGCAGCTAATATTGAAGAACAAGGTTTGGGTTGGAAAAATAAATGCGGTAAAGGTCACTCTGAAGACACTATCACAAGTGGTCTTGAGGGTTCGTGGACACAAATGCCAACGAAATGGACTACTTTATATTTAAGCAATCTTCTTAACCATACTTGGAAAGAAACACGCTCTCCCGCAGGAGCAATTCAGTGGATTCCAGTTGATAAATCTGTTCGCAAATCAGCTCCAGACGCTCATATTAAAGGAAAATTCGTCTCTCCTGTTATGACAACTGCTGATTTAGCCTTAAAATATGATCCTAAATATAGAGAAATCGCAGAGCGTTTCTTAGAAAATCCAGATGATTATCAAAAGGCTTTTGCTAAAGCTTGGTATAAATTAACGCACCGCGATATGGGGCCAAGAGATCGTTATTTGGGTAAATATGTACCAAAAGAAGAATTAATTTGGCAAGATCCAGTAGCCAAGCCAGATTATTTCTTAATTGGTAAGCGGAATATTAAGAAACTAAAAAAAGAAATTTTAAATTCTGGATTAAGCGTATCCGAGTTAGTTGAAACCGCCTGGGCTTCTGCTGCAACTTTTAGATCTTCCGATAAAAGAGGTGGTGCTAATGGTGCTAGAATTGCATTGGCCCCACAAAAAAATTGGGAAGTGAATAATCCTAAGCAACTGCAAAAAGTTTTAAGTACACTTAAAGAAATTCAAAATGAATTTAATAATTCTGTTGGTTTTAAGAAAGTTTCTTTGGCCGACATGATTGTTTTAGGTGGAGCTGCAGCAATAGAAAAAGCTGCTAAAGAAGCTGGTGTTGATATTAAGGTGCCTTTCATACCAGGTAGAGGTGATGCAACTCAGTCACAAACTGATGTTGAGTCTTTTGCTTTATTAGAGCCAAAAGCTGATGCATTTCGTAATTACTTTAACAAAGAAGAAAGCTACCAATCTCCAACTGAAATGTTAGTTGATAAAGCCGATCAACTCAATTTGAGCGTTCCTGAAATGACAGTATTAATTGGCGGTATGCGTGTTCTTGGTACTAACTATGATGATAGTCAAAAAGGAGTTTTGACAAATCAACCGGGCATATTAACCAATGATTTCTTTGTCAATCTATTAGATATGTCAAATAAATGGCAAAAAACCAAAAACCCGGCTTTATATGAGGCCATTGATAGAGAGACTGGAAAAGCTAAATATAGTGCAACGCCAGTGGATCTAATATTTGGCTCCAATGCGCAATTAAGAGCTATTGCAGAAATATATGCTTTTGATGAATCAAAAGAAAAATTTATCCACGACTTCGTAAATGCTTGGGTTAAAGTCATGCAACTTGATCGTTTTAATTTGAAAAATAAGTAAATATGGCAAATATTCATAACATAGATCCAGCTACCCTAAAGGAGTGGCTGGATAATAAAGAATCGGTTCTAATAGATGTTAGAGAGGTGGTAGAATATCAAAGCTGTTCTATTCCAAATTCTACACATCTCCCTTTATCACAAGTATCAATAGATAAAACGCACTTGCCAGTGCATAAAAATAAAAAGCTAGTTTTTCACTGTAAGAGTGGCAAAAGATCTATGATGGCTTGTGAAAAATTAATTAAAGAAGGAATAGATTGCGATATCTGGAATTTAGAAGGCGGAATTGATAATTGGAAAAATTTCAATTTTCCTACTACTTCAAGCAAAAATATTTTACCTCTAGAAAGACAAACTCAGCTAGGAATAAGTGTCATTATTCTAACCGGTTTGCTGCTATATTACATATCATCTAATTCATATTATTTGGCTTTACCGTTATTAGCTGGCATAGGTCTTTTAAATGCAGGTTTGACAGGGTGGTGTGGTTTAGCAAAATTAATGTCTAAAATGCCTTGGAACAAATGATTGCCTTTGTTGCCATTTTATTAATGGGAATAACTCTAGGTTTACTTGGAGCTGGTGGTTCTGTTCTAACCGTTCCAATATTAGTGTATTTATTTGGTGTATCTCCAGTAGTTGCAACAGGATATTCTTTGTTATTAGTTGGGTTTACTGCGCTTTTTGGTATGTTTTTATATTTAGACAAAAAGCAAATAGACTTTAATATAGCCATTAAATTTTCCATTCCATCTATGATATCTGTCTATTTAACTAGACGATTTTTACTACCATCAATCCCAGAAAATATTGATTTGTTATTCTTATCAATCAGTAAAGATGTATTGATATTGCTGCTATTTTCTGTAGTTATGTTGTTAGCTTCTATTTCAATGATCAGAAGTCAAAATAAAAAAATAGATTTTCCTTTAGACGTTAAGCCATTATTGAAAAATAGCATCATAATATTGGAGGCAGTGATTATTGGGACTATTACTGCGTTAATTGGTGCGGGAGGAGGATTTTTGATCGTTCCGGCTCTGATATTATTAAATAAAATTGATGTAAAAACAGCAATCGCTACATCACTGTTTATTATAGCGGCCAAGTCTTTGTTAGGGTTCGTTGGTGATATTCAAGGAAATAATAATATTAATTATCTGTTCGCGCTGAAATTATTGCTAGCATCATCTTTAGGAATGTTTATAGGGGTATTATTGGCAAAAAACATCAATCCGCATCATATTAAAAAATTATTTGGATATTTTTTAATGATGATAGCAATATTAATTCTAGCTAAAGAAATTTTTTTCTTTAGCTAGACGGTATAAAGTAATTATTGATCGCTTTAGACAATATTCGCATCGCAATGAGATATTAAATCGCTAATCGATTACAAGAGTTGGGATTTTTAAAAATATCTGGATCGGCTTTTTAGAGAAAATAGGTGATCACTAATCGCCCAATACAATAAAACATCACTAAAAATGTTAACATCATACCGGCCATTCTATATATTGGTTTATTTTGCAAGATACCATCAATATATTTTTCATGTTTGATAAGTGAATAAGCATGCATTGCCCTGGAAGCAAGGAAAAGCGAACCAAATATAGCTATTTCTACTGACGAAACACCGCTACTTTCCAAGATAAATAACAGCAGCAAGATAAAAGGGCTATATTCCGCGAAATTACCTTGCGCGCGTATCCACAACTGCAAGATGATATCGCCTCCATCACCAATTGGGATTTTATTTATACGTCTCACTTTAATAATGCCAAGGGATAAGTATAAAAATAGAGCAGTCAAAATGGCAGCGATCAATAAAGTTGTCATAAATTAGGAACGTCAATTATTAAAATTTCACAATCACTGATTGCTGTAATAGAAATATGAGAAACATCAGTGATTTCAGCACCATCACCTTTTTTGATAATGTTGCCTTCAACTTCTATTTCTCCTTTTGATACTAATAGATAAACTTGATTCTTAATAGGGTGGCTGATTGTAGTGCCTTTTAAAATATTGCCACCATAAATGTGGGCATCTTGATAAATAAATAATGGCGCCTTTTTATCGCCTGAGACGAGAAGTGGTAGGGCATCTTTTACTGGTTCCTTTGGAAATTCCTTCGCATCCCATCGTGGAGCAACGCCGAGTTTATTTGGTATAATCCAAATTTGATAAAGATTTGTTTCTTCATCTTCATTGTTCATTTCCGAATGTCGAATACCACTACCAGCACTCATCACCTGAATATCGCCAGCTTTTGTTTTGCCCTCATTACCTTTACTATCTTTATGGGTAATGGCTCCGGATCTAACATAGGTAATAATTTCCATATCTTCATGCGGATGAGGTGCAAAACCAGAATGCGCTTTAATTATATCATCATTAATGACTCTAAGAGCACCAAAATTAACGCGGTTAGCATTTTGGTAACTTGCAAAACTAAAGTGGTGACGTGCATTAAGCCAGCCATGGTTGGCGTGGCCTAATTGCTCATATCGATAAATCGTAATCATTTTTAAAATCTATTATTAATTACAACTTCATTAAGGTCTAATTGCCCTTGTCGTGGCCACGGATCCTTAATGCCTTTACCAATGGCAACAAATTGGACAATGACATGATCTTGTGGCAAATTAATTAATTGACCCACCGCATCAAAGTCAAAGCCATCCATCGGGCACGAGTCATATCCCAGTGCTTTAGCGCTTAGCATCAAGGTTTGTGCAGCAATACCGCATGAGCGCATTGCTTCATCGCGCTGCGTTTGATCTTTTTCTTTATAGTAATTCTCAATGGCTGGCAACATAAATTCTTGTACTTCTTTTGGCGCACCTTTCCAATAACGAAGTGGTTCTTTTTCCCATGCTTTCAAATCAGCACATAGTACAATAAATAACGATGAATCAGTAACCTGTGATTGCCCCCAGGCAGCTTCTTTAATTTGATTTCTTAATTCTTTATCTTCAATCACAACAAATCTCCAATGTTGTAAATTAAAAGCTGTTGGCGATAAAGTAGCGAGTGATAGAATTTCTTGTTTCGTATCATTTGGCATTTTATGATGAGGATCAAAATGCTTAATAGAGCGACGAGACTTAATTGTGTGAATAGTATCCATATTTCTCTCCTTTTGTTAACCTATCAGACATTAGAAGATAAATTTTTAGTGTAAAATAGTAAATATGCAACATTATGATGTAATAATAATAGGAGCCGGTGCGGCAGGTCTTATGTGTGCTATTGAAGCGGGAAAAAGAGGAAAAAAAATACTGATTATTGAATCGAATAAAACTGTCGCGCAAAAAATCAGAATTTCCGGGGGAGGGCGCTGTAACTTTACAAATCTTGATATCACGCCAGATAATTTTCTCTCTAACAATCCTAAATTTGCTATTTCAGCGCTTAAACGTTTTACCCAGCGTGATTTTATCAAAAAAGTTGAAAAACATCAGATTTCTTATCATGAAAAAACTTTGGGTCAGCTATTTTGTGATATATCTTCCAAACAAATCATTCAAATGCTTCTAGATGAATGTGCAGAAAATAATGTTGAAATCCTCACCGGTACTAAAGCAGAAGATATAAAAAAGGTTGATGATGAATTTATAATTAATATCAAAAATAACGATTTAAGAAGTAATTCTGTGGTAATAGCAACAGGAGGTCTTTCAATTCCTAAAATGGGAGCAACTGATTTTGGCTATAGGATTGCTAAAAATTTTGGTATCAATATTACCAAAACAATGCCCGCGTTAGTACCATTCACTTGTGATGAAAATAATCTAGCAAAGACAATAAAACTCGCAGGCGTCAGCGCCTTTGTTGAAGTTAAAATTGGTAAAAGAACGTTTAAAGAATCGCTATTATTCACACATAAGGGATTAAGCGGACCAGCAATTTTGCAAATTTCTTCTTACTGGAAAAAAGGTGACAAATTATTAATCAATTTTGCCCCAGAAATTGATATTTATGAATTATTAAAAGAACAAAAATCAAAAGATGCTAAACAAGATATCAAAACATTATTAACCAACATATTAGCAAAAAGTTTGGTGCAATATTTCTTAGATAAAGAAAATATTTCAGGATCTTTAAATCAGATAAGCGACAAAAAACTAAGATCTATAGCCAATAACATAAATAATTTTCACATCACTCCAAATGGTACTGAAGGATATGCCAAAGCCGAAGTAACATTGGGCGGGGTAGATTGCAATGAACTATCATCAAAAACTTTTGAGGCTAAAAAAGTCTCGGGACTGTATTTTATTGGCGAAGTTTTGGATGTAACCGGGCATCTGGGGGGATATAACTTTCAGTGGGCTTGGTCGAGTGGATTTTGTGCCGGACAATATGTTGGATAGTTAAACTTTTTTAGGTAAAGACCAATCAATAGCTTCTAAACCATTTTTTGCTAAATATTCATTGCATTTAGAAAAATGTTTACAACCAAAAAACCCCTTATGCGCCGAGAAAGGGCTGGGGTGAGGAGATTTCAAAACTAAATGTTTTTTTCTATCAACTGTTGCAGCCTTCTTCTGAGCATGGCTACCCCATAATAAAAATACCAAGTTATGACATTCATTATTAAGTGTCTCAACTACCTTATCAGTAAAAAACTCCCAACCCTTACCTTGGTGAGAAGCGGGTTTGCCTTTTTGCACAGTTAAAACATTGTTGAGCATCAAAACCCCATTTTTTGCCCAGCTTTCTAAAAAACCATGATCTGGTTCATCTAAATGAAGGTCTGATTTTAACTCTTTGTAAATATTCTTAAGGGAAGGAGGGGGTTTTATCCCTGCTTTTACCGAAAAACAAAGGCCGTGGGCTTGATTAGGTCCATGATAAGGATCTTGACCTATTATGACCGCTTTTACTTTATCAAGTGGCGTTAAATGAAACGCTGAAAATATTTCTGATCCGCAAGGATAAATAGCATTTTTATTATCTTTTTCTTTTTGTAAAAAAGATTTAAGATTTAGCGCATAATCTTTTTTAAATTCTTCTCCTAGATACTTCATCCAAGAGTTGGGTAAAGGCGATTTTGTAGAACTCATAGCGTACTTTCTTTATTCAATGAAATTAACACAAAAAAGCTGGACATTTTACTTTTTATACAACTCTAAAGATGGGTCTTTTATTTTTCCTAGAATTGAACAGTTATTTTTATTAATCAGTAAAAGTTGTAGGGTTGAGTTTATGATTCAATCTTTAAAATTAGAAGATTAAATCATAAATCTAACGCTATTTTGAAGCACATAAAGATACTGTCTTTGAGTTTTGCTGTGGATTTGCTACCTAATATTTCTTAAAAATATCTTTTAGCTCAGCAATTTTTTCCTCAATATCCGCTTTCTTTTTTAGTTCAAACACCTCTTTGACGCAGTTGGTTAAATGCGTCTCAAGAAGATTTGCTTGTAAAGATCCGATGGCAGATTTAACAGCCCCTAGCTGCTGTAAAATATCCACGCAATATCTTTTATTTTCAATCATTTTTTGAATGCCATTAATTTGCCCCGCAATTTTCCTTAACCTTGGCAATTCCTTTGAATTATCAGGGTGATCTTTATTGCAGCATTGTTTATTTTGTTTAGTCATTTTAAGAAATTAATAGAATTAGAATATATTTAAAAAACAAACTAATAGCCAAAACTATCACCGATATCCACCAGATAATTTTATTGAACTTTTTGGTTTTATTACACATCTTGGCTAGTTTTTTATCGGCTGGACAAGTTTGAGGTTTTATAAAAATAAAATAACCACCAATTAAAAGAAGAATTGTTGCGATAATAAATAGATAAATACTCCTTTCAGCCAGCCACGTAATAAAAGGAAAGCTCGCAGTTAAGCTAGCAAAAACCGCCCCCATTCCAAGAGTCACGAAAATTATTGGTAATGCGCAGCATAGTATTGTTGAAATTGAGGTAAATAATCCAAAAAATGGTAATAATGATTCTTTTATTTTAATCATAATTTATCTATTTATTTTAACTACATTATAGCCATTATTAGCGATGGTATCTTCTATGGCTTTATCGGATAAATTTTTACCATCTTTAAAAGTTAGAAACACTTTTTTTTGATCTAAATCAACTTTCACCTCTTTGATCTCATCTTTCTTTTTGAAGTTCTTTTCTATTGTTACGCCACAAAACTCGCAAACTAAACCATTAACGTCAATATTAATTTCTTTAGCAAAAGCAGAGGAAATATTGATTAAAAATATAAGCGAAAAAACAGTAATAAATTTTCTAAACATAATTAAAATCTTGCAATAAAGTTAAATAAAATTCTCTTATTAGAACTTACGCCAAATTCAGCTAAATGAGCACCTTTGAAGAATCTAACAAGAGGGGTTGTAATCATCTCATCTCCTTCAAATTCAGGAGTGTGAGTTACTTGAAGCATTAGCCAACTATGAAGATTGCCATAATTTGCTACATAAGGAGCAATTCCAAATCTGGCGCTTTGTTGGAACTGAGAAATTATATCGCCATCTGACTTGTAATATCTATTCTCATAAGAGATAAAATATCTTCTAGTTTCAAAATCTCCGGCGATTCCTGTAAAACCGTATAGCTCATTTTTTCCTGATTTATTAGCATTACCAATATTTGATTTAAGGTAAAAATTTCCTTGAGAACCTGGCATGTTCCATCTTTTAAGAAGATTATTTAATTGAAGGCCATTTAAGGCTATTTGATCTCTTCTAAAATATTCGCCCTTATAACCAACTGAATATTTGTAACTTGGAGAATAATGAACATGAATAGAATTTTTGATGGCATCATTATTTTGCATAATGGTTGTACCGCCAGAATAGGAAATGGGACGAGCAAAAATATTGCTCGTAAGGAATGATGATAATATTGTTAGAGTTAGAAAAAATTTCATGATAAATAAATATTTATACATATACCCCACAACAGTATAAAAAGAATTATAAAATGCAATAAATGATTAGTTACCAACTTCACATTAACATTAAGAACAATATTGAAATAGGGATAGGAAAACTCGGCAAATTCATTTTTCCAAGAGGACATTACATCTATACAGGATCAACCAAGAAAAATATTGATGAAAGAATTAAAAAGCATCAATCAAATTCTCCTAATAAAAAACTTCATTGGCATATTGATTATCTATTAAATGATAGAAATGCCAAAATCACTGAAGTTCATAAATTTGATTGGTATTAAATGCCATAAATTATCTTGGGAAAAATAAAATAGATGATTCGGTTGCAATTCGCTGCTCTAAGGTTTTGCAAGATTCAGATAAAAAATATTTGCAAAAAATGTCATCAAAGGTTTCTGGTTGGGTTGCTGACTTTATTCCTAAAATTATTGCTGCTTAAACGCAGTTCATAATTTTTTTGCCCCCTCTAAATCCTCATGTTCAAAAGCTGAAGCCATGCGCTCGATTTCTTTTTTGGTGATGTCAAAGTTTTTAGCCACCTCGCGCCATTTAGAAACTGCTTTAGCAACTTCTTTGATAATTTTAATCGCCTCAAATTTTTCTAATCTAAAATCTTTGGCAACTGACAATGCTGTTTTAAGAGATGCAGCTGTGTCGTCTAAATCAATCGCAGTTGTTAAAATGCGTGGCTTTATTTCAACTGGTGTTGGGTTGAGATCGTAAGCAGGAGAAAGTCGCCAGCCCCAACCATTTTTACCATGGCTTTCGTAAAGAAATCCGTGATTGCGTAGGTGATCATCAGTATTTGAAATTAACACATTAAAAACTATGCGTCGCCAAAGTTGTTTCATGTCTTCTTCAGGAGCTGCGCCGTTTTGTGCTAAAGCGTAAGCAATTTCAAGATAGCTGTGCTGTTCATTATCTCTTGCTTGCAACATGCTCATTGCTGAAAGAAATGGAATTCGAGTTTTTTTGATGCGATCAAAGCGTTTAACAATTAGAGTTGGTTTTTTGCCAATTTTTATCAAACTAAATTCTGGCGTTGCGATTCCAGAATTTTTTGCCAAAGTCAGAGCAACCGCTTCCCATTTTTCCACGGAAAATTCATCATCTTTTCTTGAAAACTTTGCAATTGCCAGATTGCCATTTTTGTCAAGCACCGATGATTTTGGTCGTGCACCACCAAGAGAAGATCCTGGAGCTAAAAGCAATCGCAGATCTTCTGAATTTTCTTTGTCATCAATGAGCCTTTCGGATGCGGCGAGAAGTTTAGGTAAATCAACAAGTGGCGGAATTGATTGTTTGTCTTTTGGACTTAAAAACTCGCTGTCAATAATCCCCCTGTTTAGGGGGATTGAGTTTTTGTTAGAAAACGATGGGGGTTCATAATATTTTTCAGAGAAGCGCAAAGCGCCTTGACGCAATTCATCATTTACACCAAGCAGATAATCAGCCTCACTCAAAGTGCGCGCAGTTTCTTTTTCGCTTTTAGCACGCCGGACTTCAGCACGACGCATCAAAACTCTTCCCCATCGATCAGGCGCAGAATCACCAATCGCACCAAAAACATTTTGATTATCACCAGTGTGAAAAACGCCTTCGATTAGTTTTAAAGCAGGCTCAAGGGCAAATCTTTCAGGATGCGTAAGCCAGCTTCGATCATATTCAAAAGAGGCGCTTTCCCTGCCTTTTCTTGAATGAATCCAGACTCTACCGACAAAAATATTTTTTTCGCCAAGGGCGATATGAACAAAAATCTCTCTACTCATTTTTCATTTTTATTTTTCTTGGTCGAATTTTTTTAGGCAAATTTTCCTCATCAATTTGCCTGCCAACAAGATCGTGGTTTGCATCAACTAGATCACCAATTCTTCCTATCATACCGAGTACAAATAACACAGATGCATAATTACCCATTGATGTTGACGGATCACCTTTTTCAATTTTTGCCAAAGTGCCGCGTGAAAATCCAGCACGCTGAGCCATTAATTCCATTGTAATACGGCGACGGCGACGCGCTTCAGAAATGTCTTGACCCATTTTTCGCAAAGCTTTGATAATTGGAATTGGTAATTCTGATGTATTTTTCATATTAGAATTAAAGCATAATATAGTGAGCAATATAAATCATATTGCTCATTATAAGAAGCTTTATATTATATTTCAAGGAATAATTATAAAAACAAGGTGACTGTCACATGCCTAATTAAATCTTTATGGGTCTTGACTAGTTAAGTAAATCTTAACTATCATTAAAGACATATGAACAAAGGAAAAAACAAAGCTTACACTCGTTCCCGAATTTCTGAGAAGAAGTTTAGGGAAATTATCAAGTATTTTAGCTATGATGAAACTGCTACTAAAACAGCAATTTA
>JADHOZ010000045.1 GCA_016778745.1 Rickettsiales bacterium | reverse complement strand
TACATTTTAACTTTAAAGAATCATTTTTACAAAAACTTTATATGTCCAAAAACAATTCTCTGACGACCCTAAGAAAATCAGGTGCTAGCGCCACGCAAACCTCGTTGCGAGGGGTTCATTATCTAGAAAAGCCAAAAGAGTTAACAAATATAGAAGACATCACTACAGAGTTGGTCGAGGATAATCAGCGTCGTTTAAATGACGTTGGTGGCGGAATTGGTAGATTTTTAAATTTTTTTTAAAAAAGCGTTATAGCTCGATCCAGGCACGCCTTGGGCTCATCATTTTTTTGTTCTGACTCTTGGCGATCGTCAAAGAAAGGTTGCTCGAAAATACTTTGAAATCGAACTTGAGAAAAATCGAAACCCACAATCTCTGCAACAATTAGCTCAGATTGATTTAAGAGAAGAAGAATTTGTTGAAAAAACGGTTTTTGGCGTTTAAAGTGCGTTTTTTTTAACTATCCGTAAATTACCTTGCCTACAATACCTGCGCAACACATTAAAAATATCGGGATCATCGGTGGTGGCCAGCTTGGTCAAATGAGCTCGGTCGCTGCTCAAAAACTTGGATTTAATGTGGTGATTTATAGTGATATCGCTGATTGCCCTGGCGCCATCGTGGCTGATGAATTAATTGTTGGCGATTATTTAGATGAGAAGAAAATAGCTGAATTTGCCAGTAAGGTTGATGTGGTTACTTGTGAGTTTGAAAATATTCCTTACAAAACGGCCAAGCTTTTATCTGAGCTGGTTAAGGTTTCTCCTAATAGCGAGGCGTTAAAAATTGCGCAAAATAGGATTTTTGAGAAGAATTTTGTTAATGATTGCGGTATTAAAACTGCGGATTTTAGAGTGATAAACTCAAAAGATGATATTATTACTGGTTTGGCGGAATTTAAAAAAGCCATTTTGAAAACAGCAACGCTTGGTTATGATGGCAAGGGGCAATATGTTTTGAATGAGGGTGATCATTTGGACGATATCTGGAGTGCGGTGGACTCTAAAAAGTTGGTTCTAGAGAAATTTTGTCCGTTTGAATTTGAGATCTCTATTTTGATAGCCAGAAAAGAAAATGGTAATTTTAAAGTTTTTGAGCCGACAAAAAATATTCACAAAAATGGTATTTTAGATGAAAGTCATTATCCGTCTGGTGCTAGTTTAGAAGTGGTTAATAAGGCAAAAGAGTGCGCAGTTAGGCTGGCGCAAAAGTTAGAGTTGGTTGGCTTGTTATGTGTTGAGTTTTTTGTGTTAAGCGATGGTGAGATTTTAGTCAATGAAGTTGCGCCACGCCCTCATAATTCTGGGCATTTTACTATGGACGGCGCCAATGTCTCGCAATATGAGCAGTTAATTAGGGCAATTAGTCATTTGGATTTGCTAGATATTAAATATAAACATAGCGGTTATATGAAAAATCTTATTGGTGAAGATGTAAATAATATTGATAGCTATCAAAATGATGAAAATTCAATCATTCATCTTTACGGCAAAAAAGAAATAAAAAAAGGCCGCAAGATGGGTCATGTCAATATTTTAACTAAATAAGAAATGAGCAAAACATTATCAGAAAGCTTTAAATTAATGCCCGGGTCCCAAGGGTTTTTGGGTATTGAAGAAAAATATCTAAAATCGATTGATGATGCTAAGGCAGTTATTGTGCCTTTTGGCTTGGAAAAGTCGGTTAGTTATGGTGGTGGTACTAAAAATGGTCCTAAGGCCATTATTAAATCATCGCATCAAGTTGAGTTATTTGATGAAGAATTTTGGTTTGAGCCGTTCAGAAAATATGGCGTTGCTACTCTGGCGCCAACAAAGATTGACACTACGTCGGTTGTTAAATCGTTAAAATCGCTAGAAAAAATTACCGCTAAATTATTAGATTTAGACAAATTCCCTTTGATTTTAGGTGGCGAGCATTCAATTACGGCCGGATCAATTAGACCGTTTGTAAAAAAATATCCGGATTTAGCGATTTTGCATTTTGATGCTCACGCTGATTTGCGTGATGGCTATGATGGCGAACATTATTCTCATGCTGCAGCGTTAAGGCGAGTGATGGATAATCCAATTTCAACTTTAATTTCGTGTGGAATTAGAAATATATCACGAGGAGAAATACCTTATTTAGAAGCTAATGCCGATAGAATTAAAATTCATTTTGCTAAAGATAAGAGAGGTTGGAATGTTGAAGAGATTGTAAAGCCTCTAAAAGGCAGACCAATATTTTTGACCTTTGATTTGGACGGTTTTGATTCGAGTTTAATGCAAGCAACTGGAACTCCTGAGCCGGGTGGATTAATGTGGGAAGATGCGCTAGATATTATTAGAGCAGCAAGTAAAGTTGGCAACATTGTTGGTGCTGACGTTGTAGAGTTGGCGCCGGTTAAAGCGCTTCATTCTTGTGATTTTTTGGCCGCTAAATTATGCTATAAAATCTTGTCATATGCGATGTTAAATTAAGTGGATTTTTAAGACATATTTTTAAAACATATAATGTTGATTATTATTTTTGTAAGAGTTAGATTCTGGTGTTTAATAGTTTTATATTTATTAACTTAAAAATAGTAAAAAATATGCCTAGAGCCTCAGTTGTTGCTAAGAACTATGCCAAAGCGTTATACGCCGCGGCTAAGAAGAATAACAATATTGATGAGGTTTCCAAAGAGCTCGGAAGTTTTAAAGAAAATTTCTCTACCAGCTTTGCCCAAGAGCTAAAAAATCCTGTCATTTCAAAGGCAGATTTAGTCAAGGTTATCAAAGAGATTACAGATAGATTTTCTTTAGGAAAACTAACGTCCAGTTTTTTTTCTTCTCTCGTAAAAAACAGAAGATTAAACTTGTTTCCAGAAATCTTTGAGGAGTTCAATAGAATAATTAGGTTGCAAAGTAATATTTTAGAGGTAGAGATTATTACCGCCGTAAAGCCTGGTAGGTCTCAAATTGAATTTCTGAAGGATATTATTGCTAAAAAATATCCAGGAAAAACTATTGCGGTTAGAGAAACTATTAAAGAAAAAATTCTTGGAGGCTTTCAAGTAAAGATAGGTTCGGAAGTTATTGATGCTAGCCTGCAAAATCAACTAAGCAGTATTGGTCAAGAATGTTTAGCTGCAGCTGCGAATTAAAACTTAACCCCAGCTATGGATTGGTAAGCAACGCTTACCAATCCATAGCTGGGGTTTATTATTAACGTAATTACATTAGATAAAATGGAATTCAAAGTTGAAGAATTTGCAAACATTTTGCAAAAAAATATTGAAGATTTTAAGTTCGGTGCAGAGCTTAAAGAAGTTGGAGAAGTTATTAAGGTGGGTGATGGTATCGCCCAAGTTTATGGTCTTGATAATGTACAAGCTGGTGAGCTTGTAGAATTTGAGTCTGGCGTTAAAGGTATGGCACTTAACCTGGAGTCAGATAAGGTTGGTATTGTAATTTTTGGTGAAACTCAAAAAATCAAGGAAGGTTCAGAAGTTAAAAGAACGGGTAAAATTGTTGAAGTTCCAGTTGGAAAAGGTCTTCTTGGTAGGGTTATTAATGGCCTTGGTGAGCCAATTGATGGGAAAGGTGAGTTGAAAGATGTTGAGTATAAAAGGGTTGAAATTAAAGCCCCTGGTATCGTTGAGCGTCAGTCAGTTTCTGAGCCAATGCAAACGGGTATTAAAGCAATTGATAGTTTGATTCCAATTGGTCGCGGTCAAAGAGAATTGATTATTGGCGACAGACAAACGGGTAAAACCGCTATTGTTATTGACACATTCCTAAATCAAGCTACTGCTCATAAAACAAATGACGAAAGCAATAAGCTTTATTGTGTTTATGTGGCTATTGGTCAAAAAAGATCAACGGTAGCGCAAATTGTTAAAACTTTAGAAGATGCTGGTGCGATGGAATATTCTGTTGTTGTTTCAGCAACTGCTTCAGAAGCGGCTTCTTTGCAATTCTTTGCTCCATATACTGGCTGTGCAGTTGGAGAATTTTTTAGAGATAATGGCATGCACGCATTGGTTGCTTATGATGATTTAAGTAAGCATGCAGTTGCTTATCGCGAAATGTCACTTCTTCTTAGAAGGCCTCCGGGGCGCGAAGCTTATCCGGGTGATGTATTTTATGTTCATTCAAGGCTGTTAGAACGTGCAGCGAAAATGTCTGATAAAAAAGGCGGTGGCTCTTTAACTGCCCTTCCTATCATTGAGACTCAAGCTGGAGACGTATCTGCTTATATTCCAACCAATGTAATTTCAATTACTGACGGTCAAATTTTCTTGGAAACCGAATTATTCTATAAAGGTATTAAGCCTGCGGTTAATGTGGGTTTGTCAGTTTCTCGTGTGGGTTCTGCAGCTCAAACCAAAGCGATGAAGCAAGTTGCTGGCTCTATTAAGCTTGACTTGGCTCAGTTTAGAGAGCTTGAAGCTTTTGCGCAGTTTGGTTCTGATCTAGATGCCGCAACGCAAAAACTTTTAGATAAGGGTAGAAAATTGACCGAGCTTTTGAAACAAAAGCAGTATTCTCCTATGGTTCTTGAAGAGCAAGTTGCTTCTATCTATGTCGGTGTAAAAGGGTATCTTGATCAAGTTGATGCTAAGGATGTCGTTAAATTTGAAAAAGAATTTATCCAAAGACTTAGATCTGCGCATGCTGAAATTTTGGAATCAATTAAGGGTGAGAAGAAAATCACTGAGGAAAATGAGCCAAAATTACAAGAGGCTATTAAAGAATTCTTAGAAATATTCTTAAAAAATTAATATCGACTTTAGATGTCTAACTTAAAGGCCTTAAAGCTTAGAATAAAATCAGTTAAATCAACGCAAAAGATGACGAAAGCCATGAAAATGGTTGCTGCTTCGCGTTTGAAAAAAGCCAAGAATTTGGTAGAAGATTCTAGGCCATACGCCAATAAGATTGAAGAAATGATCACCGATTTGGCCTCCAATGTTGCGGTTAGAAATAGTTTAAAAACCAATCACCCTCTTTTAACGGGCAAGGGAAAAAATAAAGAGTGTTTGATGATTGTGTTTTCTACGGATAGAGGTCTTTGTGGTGGGCTAAATGGCGCCACTGTTAAGATGGCCAAAGCTCGTATTGCAACTCTTGAGGGGGAAGGCAAAAAGGTGAAGCTTTATTTTGTGGGTAGAAAGGCCTATGACCAACTAAAAAGTGCTTACGGTGATAAAATTGTGGAACAGGATTTTGGTTTATTCAAAGGCGAAATTACTTTTAATGTAGCAAAGATTGTGGCGGATAAGGTGGTCAAATTATTTGATGATTCTCAATTTGATTTTTGTGAGGTAGTATATAGTAAATTCCAATCTGCCATTGTTCAAGAGCAGATCTGTAAGCAGTTGATCCCGGCTCCGATTGAAATTAAGAGGGTTAAGCAAGGTAAGAATTTTGAAGCTCCTGTTTTATACGAACCGTCTGAAGATGAAGTTTTGAGGGGGCTGCTGCCTTTAAATTTAGCAATGCAAATTTATAATGAAATGCTTGAGAATAGCGCTTCTGAGCAGGGCGCAAGAATGGCGGCGATGGAAGCCGCAACCAATAATGCTGGTAAAATGATCAAGGATCTTACTTTGGTATATAATAGAACGCGTCAAGCTAACATTACCACGGAGTTAATAGATATCATTTCAGGGGCTAATTCAGTTTAAATAATCTAGCGGTCGCCAAATAGCTACGTTTTTTGCTTTTATTTTATGAGCGTGGTGGGAACTTTGCGACTACGATCTCGCGTTCTTTTTTCACGTACATATAATATGTTTGATTTCTCTAAAGATCCAATTTGGTTGAATATGCACAAGCCTGCTGGTTATTCATCGGCCAAGGTTGTGGCGATTGTTAAGAGATTTACTCGGGCCAAGAAAGTCGGCCACGGGGGGACTCTGGATCCTTTTGCTACCGGAGTTTTGCCAATTGCTTTAAATAGAGCTACCAAGACTAGTCAGAAGATGATGGATTGTGAGAAAGAATATTATTTTAAAATTACATGGGGTGAGTTTAGGGATAGTGATGATATTGATGGGAAGGTAATTGAAATCAGTGATATAAGGCCCAATGCCATGAATATTGTTAATAGCTTGCCTTATTTTGTTGGTAGCATTAAACAGCAGCCTTCTAAATTTTCAGCAATTAAGATTAACGGCAAGAGAGCCTATGAGCTGGCACGTAAAGATGTTGACTTTGAAATAGGCTTTAGGGACGTCGATATATTTGCTTTGAAGATGCTGTCTTGTAATGAGAGTTTTGGAGAATTTGAAGTCAAATGTTCCAAGGGCACTTATGTGCGTTCACTCGCTCGCGATATTTGTAAAAAAGTTGGGGTTTGCGGATATGTTAGTGAATTAATGCGGCAAAAAGTTGGAAAATTTGATGTGGAAGATGCAATTTTCCTTGACCAATTAAAAATAAAGCGTCACTATGGGGGAAATTTTTTAGATGGCTCGTTGATTACTTGTGAGGAACCTCCTTTAGATAGTCAAAAAGATGGATGGTCTAAGAAATAACTTTTTATTAAAAAATTTTTAAAATTAGGTGTCGAAGATGAGGCGTCTGATTTTGTTGTTTTGTTATCAAATCTAAATGTTAAATTAAGTCTTAAAAATATATGTCTTTATTAAATAAAAGTAAGAAAGAAGTAATTGCAGAATTTGCAAAAGAAAATAACGATACTGGTTCTGCAGAAGTGCAATGTGCTATAGCTACCCTACAAATCAATATATTAACGGAACATTTGAAGGTTCATAGAAAAGATCATTCTTCAAGAAGAGGCTTGCTGATCTTGGTTGGTAAAAGAAGAAGATTGCTCGATCACTTAAAGGCGAAATCTCAAGATCGCTATGAAGCTCTAATTAAGAAATTAGAACTTAGAAAATAAGTTGATGTTTGTAAGCCATATAAGAAATCAAAAAGTAAAAGTACGAAATAAATTTTAATTAAAATAGATGAATTATGTTTAATGTTGTAAAAAAAGAAATAGAGTTAAATGGAAAAACTTTATCATTAGAAACGGGTAAAGTTGCCAGACAAGCTGGTGGATCAGTTGTTGCAAGACATGGTGATACTGTCGTCTTGTGCGCGGTTACGGTTGCTTCAAAGGCAGCTGAAGGTGCGGATTTCTTTCCCTTAACTGTTAATTATTTAGAAAAGTTTTACGCTTCTGGAAAAATCCCTGGTGGGTTTTTCAAAAGAGAAGCTAAGCCTTCTGATGCCGCTACTCTAACTGCAAGATTAATTGATAGACCAATCAGACCAATGTTTCCTGAAGGGTTCTATAATGAAGTTAATGTAGTCTGTACCGTTCTTTCATATGATCCAGAGTGCAATCCAGATATGGTTGCTTTGATTGCAGCTTCAGCCGCTTTGTCAATCTCTGAGGCCCCTCTTTTGGAAGCTGTGGCTTCCGCCAGGGTTGGTATTATTGAAGATAAATTTGTTCTTAACCCAAGCAATGAGCAGCTTAAAGAAAGCACTTTAGATCTAATCGTTGCTGGTACTGAAAGTTCAGTATTAATGGTTGAGTCTGAAGCTAAAGAATTAACAGAAGAAAAAATGTTAGAAGCTGTTAATTTTGCTCATGAATCTTTCCAGCCAGTTATCCAATTAATCAAAGACCTAAAATCTGAAGCGGGTAAAAAGGATCTTGAAGTTGTTAAAGAAGATGTATCAGCTTTAAAATCTGAAATTAAAGATTTTATAGGTGACAGATTAAGCGCTGCTTATAAAAAACAAGAAAAGCAAGCTAGGGCTGCTGACCTTGATCAAATTTTATCTGAGATTAAAGAAAAATTCATATCAGAAGAAAAAGCAATTGATGATAACAAAGCTTCATCAATCTTTAAGAAATTGTCTCAAGAAATTGTTCGCGGTGATGTTCTTAAAAATAGCGTGAGAATTGATGGTAGAAAAACTGACGAAGTTAGACAAATTGCTGTTGAAACTGGTTTGTTACCAAAAGCCCATGGCTGCGCCTTATTCACTAGAGGCGAAACCCAAGCCTTAGTGGTTGCTACATTGGGTTCTAGCAAAGACGAACAAATGATTGAAAATTTAGATGCGGGAATGTCTAAAGAATCTTTCATGCTTCACTATAATTTTCCTCCATACTCAGTTGGCGAGACTGGTCAATTAAGACCGCCTGGAAGAAGAGAAATTGGTCACGGTAAACTAGCTTGGAGAGCAATTAAACCTGTATTTCCTAGTAATGAAGATTTCTCTTATACCACAAGAGTTGTATCAGAAATCACTGAATCTAATGGTTCATCTTCTATGGCTACGGTTTGTGGCACTTCTTTGGCGTTAATGGATGCCGGCGTTCCACTTAAAGCTCCGGTTTCTGGTATCGCTATGGGCCTCATTAAAGAGGGGAGCGACTACGTTATTCTTTCGGATATTATGGGTGACGAAGATCATTTGGGTGATATGGATTTCAAAGTTGCTGGCACTAAAGATGGTATCACCTCTTTACAAATGGATATTAAGATCAATGGTATTAGCTCAGAAATCATGCAAAAAGCTCTAGAGCAAGCTAACGCAGGTAGAATGCATATTTTAGATAAAATGTGTGAAGTTATGTCTGCTCCTAGAGAAGATCTAAACGAAAACGTGCCAAAAGTTGAGATCCTAAATATTGCTCCGAAGAAAATTCGTGAAGTAATTGGGTCGCGTGGTAGAGTGATTAAAGAAATTTGTACAGTTTCTGGTGCTGTCGTTGACGTTGATGATGACGGTACTGTTAAGATTTCTTCAAATAGTTCTGAAGCAATCAAAAAAGCTGTATCAATGATTAATGACATTACCTTTGAACCAGAAATTGGTGATATTTATGAAGGTCCAGTTGTTAAAGTAATTGATGCTGGCGCTTTTGTGAGCATTTCAACAAATCGTGATGGCTTTATTCATATTTCTGAATTGGCTGATTACAGGGTTGATTTTGTGGAAGATGTTATCAATGAGGGCGATATCGTGAAAGTTAAAGTTATTGGTTTCGATAAGAAAGGTCGTCCGAAGCTAAGTTTCAGATGTGTAAATCAAGAAACTGGTGAAGATATTTCTGATCAAATTGCTAATAAACCTCAAATTGTTGACGAAAGAGGGTATGATGACAATAGAGGTGATAGAGGCGACAGAAGAGAAAGAAGAGATCGTGATGATAGAAGGGATGGCAGAAGAGACCGTGATCGCGATGATCAGCCAAGAAAGCGTAGAGGATTCTTCGGTTAGGTTTATAGGGTCAGAATAATTGTTCTGACCCTTTTCTTTTGGTGTCAAGCGCGGTAAAGTGCCTGGCACCTTTTTAATGCAAATAAACCAAATAAATGCCTGTTGAAAAATCAAAGTTAGAGAATATATTGCAAGAGCAATTTCCGGAAGCTGAAATAATAGTGACTGCTTTAGTTGATGACAATGATCATTATAGCATTGTAATTAAGGACTCTGTTTTTAATGGTAAAAATAGGGTTGAACAACAACGCATTGTCAACAAGGCTTTGGGAGATTTATTGCAAAAAGAGTTGCATGCGATGCAATTAAAAACAATTGGTGTATAAATAGGACTGAAATTTTTGAAAAAATCAAAGAAACGGTTTCTAATAATGAAGTGGTGCTTTTTATGAAGGGTACTAAAGATTTTCCACAATGTGGATTTTCGGCTATGACATCGCATATTTTAAATAGTCTTGGTGTTGAATATTTAGATATTAATGTTTTAGATGATATGGAAATTAGGCAAGGCATTAAGGAGTTTTCTGATTGGCCAACCATTCCGCAACTTTATGTTAAGGGCGAATTTATCGGTGGTTGCGATATTATTAAGGAAATGTTTGAGGCTGGAGAATTGAAAGAATTATTTGCTAAATAACAATGGCTATTTTTCAAAATAAATAAAATTTTCGTTAAAAATCACCTCGAAATACAGTATATTTAAAAGATAAAATTAGCGTTAAATAATTACGATTATATGACTTATGCAATCAATATTGAGGGTTTAGGAAAGACTTACAGGGGCTCAAAAAAATCTGGTCCCAAAGTTGCTTTGACTTCTGTTGATTTGAAAATAAGAAAAGGTTCTTTTTTTGGACTGTTGGGGCCAAATGGTGCGGGAAAATCGACTATTATTAACATACTGGCTGGATTGGTTAATAAAAGTTCAGGCAGCGTGAAGATTTCTGGTGTTGACATTGATGAAAATTTACAGGCTTCTAAATATAAAATTGGTATAGTTCCTCAAGAAGTAGTGATTGATCCTTTTTTTAGCGTGAGAGAGACTCTGGAGATTTATGCGGGTTATTTTGGCATTAAAAAACAAGACAGAAAGACAGATGAGATTATTGAGGCCTTGGGTTTAAAAGATAAGATAAACGCGGCTCCCAGGAGCCTTTCCGGGGGAATGAAAAGGAGATTGTTGATTGCTAAAGCCTTGGTACATAGTCCGGAGATTTTGGTCCTTGACGAGCCTACTGCTGGCGTTGATGTTGAGCTTAGAAATCAATTATGGGACTATGTTAAAAAGCTAAATGAGTCTGGAGTGACTATTGTTTTAACTACGCACTACTTGGAAGAGGCTGAAGAATTATGTGATGAAATTGCTGTGATTAATAATGGATCCGTGATTGCAATGGATAAAAAAGATAATCTGATGAAGCTTTTGTCTAAAAAAGAGTTGCTCATTTCGGTTGCGCATGATATTGACCAATGTTTGATTCATAGTGACGGCGTTGAAAGTAAGATTTTGGAGGGCGGCAAAGTTTCTATGGTTTATGATCCGGCAAAAATTGAAATATCTAAAATCATTCGGGATATAATGGATAAAAAAATTGAAATTAAAGACATCTC
>JADHOZ010000044.1 GCA_016778745.1 Rickettsiales bacterium | reverse complement strand
TTTTTGCATCATTATCATAAGATTCCAAAACCGATTCTAGTTTAGATACTTCTTCTACTAAAAATCTGGTACTTGCTTTGGCATCACTAAATTTACCATGACTTGGCCAGTCTTTAACATTAACATGATTAATTTTAAATTCCTTATGGGCTAGATATTCATTTTTAAGATTTAGACTTTTCCAAAAAATGATATACCAACTCGCAAAAGACATAGCAATGAGTAAGAAGAATACTGCCATTAAAACCAAACTACCTTGTGAGAATACGTGTAAAAAATTCATTATATTATTTTAAATTCAATTGGAACTATAACATTAGCTTGAACAAGCTGACCACTTTTTTTAGCCGGAATAAAGCGCCATTTTTTGACGGCACTCAAAGCAGCATTATCAAGCATAGAAGAACCGCTAGATTGAGAAATTTTGACATCATCTGGAGTTCCATCAGTTTTGACAACGACATTTAAGAATACCTTACCTTCAATTTTCTTTCGTTTTGCGTAAGGCGGATAGTAAGGAGCAGGGTTGTTTAAATATTTTGCATCAAAGATAGGATCACTTTCAGCAGAGACTATAGCTTTTGCGTCTTTATGAACTCGACCAGAGGTTTCTCTACCAGCAATTTTATTTTCTTTTGTTTCTTTCTTTGTTTCTTTTTTCTGTGCTTTTAGGGATTTTTTTTGTTTCACTTTTAAATTATTATCTTCTTTTTTTGCTATTTCAAAGCTGTTATTATTTTTAGAAGATGGTGCAACAAAACTGACAGTGATTGCTTGTTTATTCAATACTACCGGATCTGAAGGAGCGAAAGAAGACGCCAAAATACCAGCATGAACACCAATAGCTGCAAGGCACGAGACAATGTGAATAGTTTTGTATTTAATAATATTAAAACGCATTTAAAATCGGTTAAAAAATTTAAAGTACACCGATTGTAAAATATACGAAAATGATAGTCAATATCATTTTTACTAAAAAAATAAATAGTGATTATTAATTACTAAACACATAAAAAAAGCTGAGATAAAATTAATTACCTCAGCTTTTTAAAAAATTAATTGAATCCTCTAACTATCTTCTATCTCCAAAGAATTGAAGTAGCATGATAAATAAGTTAATAAAATCAATATAGAGACTTAATGCACCCATGGTGGCCGCTTTGTTGGCAACTTCATTATTAGAACCATACATATAGTAATATTTTTTGATATTTTGAGTATCATAAGCCGTGAATCCAGTAAAAATTAAGACCCCAAGAAATGACACTGCAAAGTGTATTGCTGAACTATGTAAAAATAAATTGACTAACGAAGCAATGATAATGCCGATTAAACCCATAAACAAGAAAGATCCCATACTAGTAAGATCTCTTTTGGTAGTGTATCCATATAAACTCATCGCCCCAAATAATGAAGCAGTAATGAAAAACACTCTAGCAACGCTGGTTGCTGTATAAGCCGCAAATATCCAAGATATTGAGGCGCCCATTAGTCCTGCAAAAATCCACAGATAAGTTTTTGCTTGCGCAGCTGAAATAGAATTGAGTCGTGCATTGATAAAAATGACAAATCCAAGAGGAGCAAGCATAACGACCCATCTGAGTGGGGTAGTATATATTGCGCTTAATAATGCTGGGCTGTTTGCAATCAAGAATGCAACGGCGCCTGAAATGATTAAGGCAATAGCTATCATGTTATAAACTTTAGTCATATAATCACGAAGAGCCGGATCAAAACTAGTAGTTTTTGAAGTGGCTGTAGAAGAAAAGAAACTTTGTCTATTATTAAAATTTGACATCAAAACCTCATGTTATTAATAAATGGCTCCAAACGGAGAATCTACAACACATTATTTAATCGTGTTATTAAAATATTCAAGTAATGAATTTATTAAATACGAACCAAAAAAAAATCATAGCACTTACGGGTCTTATGGGGTCAGGAAAAACAACCATCGGCGCTAAGCTTGCGAAAAAAAAATCATATTATTTTATTGATTCAGATCAAGAAATTGAAGATCAAGAGATGTGTTCGATCAAGGATATTTTTGATAAAAAAGGTGAAAAATATTTTCGTACAATTGAAAAAAAAGTAATCAAAGAAATAATTAATCGCGACGAAGAAATAGTTTTATCTCTTGGCGGAGGAAGCTATATGGATGAAGAAATTAGAAATATTTTAGCAAAAAAAGCCACAACAATATGGCTCTACGCGCCAATTGATACAATTTTGCTTAGGATAGGAAACAAAAGAACAAGACCATTGCTTAATTCTAAAAATAAGTTTAGTAATAAAAGACAGCTACTAGAAGATTTGGAAATCAAAAGAAATCCGATATACGAAAAGGCTGATTACAAATTTGATACTTCAAATGAAAGTCATGAAGATATAGTAGATAAAATAATCAAAGTAATATGATAGAGAAAGTAACCGTCAAGATACCAAAAAATAGTTATCAAATTCTAATTGGTAAAGACGCTTCAAAAGAATTAAGTACTTTTTTGCAGAAAAAGAAATATAGTAAGATTTTTATCATTACTGATAAAAATGTCGCAAATCATCATTTATCAGATATCCAAAACATTGTTGATAAAACTGACATTAATTATTCAACGATAATTACTGATAATGGTGAGAAAATTAAGTCATTTCAATATTTAGAAAAGCTCACGAATGATCTACTTAAAAATAATATTGATAGAAAGTCGCTAATAATTGCCTTTGGTGGTGGTGTAATAGGTGACTTATCAGGATTTGCTGCATCCATTGTGATGCGCGGCATCGATTTTATTCAAATACCAACAACTCTGTTAGCTATGGTTGATAGTTCAGTTGGCGGAAAAACGGCAATTAATTCAGCCCTTGGAAAAAATCTGATAGGAAGTTTCTACCAGCCAAAGTTAGTTATTTGCGATACGAAATTTTTAAAAACTCTACCCCATAGAGAATTCTTATGTGGTTATGCGGAAATAGTTAAATATGGATTCATAAAAGATAGAAAATTATTTAAATATTTAACGCAAAATCACAACAGAATATTTCAATCACAAGAGGCGGAATTAAAATATATCATAAAAACTTCGTGTGAAATAAAAGCCAAAATAGTTGCCAAAGATGAAAAAGAAGGTGGTATAAGAGCATTACTAAATTTTGGACATACTTTTGGTCATACTCTTGAAACAGAAAGTAATTATTCGAATAAAATATTGCACGGCGAAGCGGTAGCAATAGGTATGGCAATGGCAGCAAAAATGTCTGTAAATCTCGGTTATTTAAAAGAATCTGATTGTGCAGAAATAACTAAGTATCTAAAAAGATGTTCCTATATTTTAGATATTGCAGAGTTTGGTTTTGAATTTAAAAAGGAAAATTTAGTTAGACATTTATTTAAAGATAAAAAAGTTGAAAACAATCAATTAACTTTTATCCTTCTTAAGAAAATTGGAGAATCATTTGTTGAAAAATCAATAGATGTGAAAGAATTTGAAAAAGTTATTAATGAATTTTTACAAAAATTTTAGCTCTCACTGAAATTAATGATAGATTTCTTACATTCTCGGTTTTAAACTCCGTAAAGAATATTTTAAGTGCCTGCGTGATGGAATTGGTAGACATAACGGACTTAAAATCCGTGGGGCCTTAGGCCCTTGCCGGTTCAAGTCCGGCCGCAGGTACCATTTATATCAAACATAATGTTTGGTATGTAACAAATATCTTCTCAAATCTAATGAGTTTAATCAAGAAAACTTACCAGATACCCTTCTTCTTGATAATACTCTTCCTCCTTTCTTCCTGTAAAGAACAATGTTATAACGCTGATCAATTTGACTCCTATTCCGTTGTGGTAGAATCGAAGCCAACGAATGATGGTATTCAGTCGATGAGTATCACAAAAGATTCTGCAAATTGGCATGAAACTGATTTGCGATCTAATGGTGATGAGTTCATCATTAGGGTTACTGGAGAGTGGACTGCGTGGGCTGGTTATAGTATGAACGAATCAACCTTAAAGGGTCTACCAGTTTGCCTCATGTGTGCTAGAAAAAATGATGGTACAAGTAAGAATTGCATATGTTTAAAAGGGCAAGAACCAAAAGCGTATCCCACAAAGCAATGTAATAAAGGAAATTATGATCACGAAAATGATCCAACTTCTTGTACATGCACTACAGACCCAAATGAAGGATGGGATGCGGATGAGAGATTTAATTTAGCTTATGCAGAAAATATTCAATATACCAATTTAGACTATTACGACAAAAACGGAATTCAAAAGATAGCTGATCAACAGGTTGGCTGCAAATTTACTCAAGGTGCTGGTCTATATATAGGCCTATTTGGTCCTTCCGGAACAGTAATGCCAAGTCGAGCATATCATTTATATTCTCCTGTTGAAGTTTGTAACGTCATTCCTGCTAGAGATACCAAAACCAATGAATTAATATGTAAAGATTCAAATGGAAATAATAGAACATCCTATGAGTTCAGAAGTAAAAATAATAGAATATTTATGCGTGATGATAATTCTGGAAATCAAGGGACAGATACAAATCCAGATGATGATATATATCACACATCAAATGAAGTGATTAAATTTAAAATCTCTGATGAAGAATATAGTAATAATTTCGGACAATATAATATTCAAATTCTAAGAGGAGTCGGTGACTCAAGTGATAGATCGCAAGTAGGTATATTAGAATATATGGTTCGCTTGGTAGAAGATGTGTTGCTAGGAGAAATAAATAATAATGATGAAAGAGTCGGTGGAATTATAGAATTTATGTATAAGGCTATTGTGCAGGATTCCGGTTTTATGGGATTTTTAAGAATGTGCTTAATTCTTTATGTATCAATTTATGGTATGGCCGTACTTGCTGGTGTTGCTGAAATTAGCAAAAAGGAATTAATGTCACGAATACTAAAAATTGGTCTTGTATTACTGTTTACAAGTGCAAATAGTTGGCAAATATATAGGGATATAGTTGTTGGTTTCTTTTTAGATGGAATGAATTCAGTGATAACAATGATTAATAGTATGTCACTGCAAGCCTTAGATATAAATTCTTCCGCATCGATCCTGGATGCCCAATTAGACAGATCTAGTAATGTTAGCAGTTCAACGCGATTTACCTATATTGATAATACCATAATCATGCTAATGTCCGAGGCATCAGCGGCAAAAATATTTGGTCTAATACTAGCGTCTCCTTTTGGCGTTTTATACGTTGTAGCTATATATGCCCTCATTGCAATTTTTATAGCCGTTATGGCATATGCTGCGACAGTTTATTTAATTAATATGTTAAAGATAATTTTTGTGCTGAGTTTAGGCCCTATATTTATAGTATTCGTCTTGTTTGGACAAACTGCGCAAATGTTTAAAAATTGGATTTCTTTCTTAGCAGGAAGGTCGATGGAAATAGTAATATTATTCTTAGTGTTATATAGTTTTGTAGTAATTTTAAATACTACGTTTATTGAGATGCTATCTTATGAAACCTGTGTTGAAACTTTAAATTTATACATATTCAAGCTTAGATATTTAAAATCATATATAGATAGAAGTTTGATGGAATGGATATCATTTTTTATGAAAATATTGGGTTTGAGTTTCATAACTTATTTAGTTTTAGAAAAAGTAGGAGATATTTCAGGTCAGCTTATTTCGGTGGGCGGAGCGGGGAATCAAAATGCCAAAGGTGAGGGAAGGGGTGGATCCGGATTTGCACTCGCTTCAAAATTTTTATCTACTGCTGCAAAAGGTGCTGCAGGCGCTGCTGGAAAAGTGGCTCTTGCTTCGGCTTATGCTGGTTTAGGGGCAAGTAAAGTAGCATCTGTTGCTGCGCGAGAAACGGGATTATCAGGTGCGATGTCAGCTGCAGCTCGTTCGGCAGGAAGAGCTACTGGTTTATCTCAACTATCTAAAGCCATAGGACAAAGGGCTCCATTAGCTCTTAAAAATCCTAGACAATTTCTGAGGGATCGTAAATATCGCGGCATGATTAAGCAGGCAACGAAAGATATTAACAGGAGAGATGATACAAAAGGTCTGACAGGAGCAGAAAGAGACCAAGCAATTAGAAGTAGAGCGCTTGAAATTTTTGAGAATAGTAAAATGAACTCTAATTTAGCTAACTCGAAAGTGGGTTCTGGTGAGATGCATACTTACAATATGCTTGGATTAGGTTATGAAAGTTTCTCAAATGCTTTAAATAAAGAATTAGTTGAAAAACCTTTATTAAAAGCAATTGATCAAAAGACAAAAGAACTACAAAATGGCTCAGATCCTAAATTTGGTAAAGAGATGGAAAAAGAGTTGCGTGACTTTACAAGTAAATGGATGAAAGAAAATTCTGTGCTTGGTGAAGATGGAATTAAATCTGCCTTAAAAGATAAAGATAATTTTGACAGATCTAAATTTGAATTCCAGCTTCATAATAAAATTAAAAATGGTTCAAAATTAAGTCCCTCAAAAGCAGCAAAAGCGTTTCATGGTGATGAGAAAAAACAAAGAGAATATTTATCTCATCTTCAAGATAGGGCAAATGAACAAAAATCAAGAACAGATAACTTAAACGAAAAGAGAAGTGGCAGTTTAGCTCCAATAAGATGGGCATCAAAAGCTTCTGGCGCAGCATATAGAGCCGGTAGATCATTTGGCTTTGAAAGTGCAAGACCCGATTTAGCACAAAGAAACTTTGCGAGAAATGTTGAAAATCAAAAAGCTCGAAATGACGGATCAACATTTAGTAAATATGGTACCTCAAGATATTGGGGGAATAAGTTAAATCTAACTAACCGAAACGATAAAACAGCTGCAATAGCAGCGGCATTAAATAGAAATATTGGAAAGCCTCTAGGTAAAAAAATAGCTAAACTTCAAGCGACTGAATCAAGAAGAGATAAAGTAATTAAAAATAACCTTGCAACAATTACAAAAGGTGCAGGAAAAATTGCTTCAGCACCTTATAAAGGATATAAGTACGTAAAAAATGAAAAATTAGGCTTAAAAGAAAATTCAAAAATTAAAGCCGAACAAAGAGCGCAAAAAACTAAAGCAAAAGATGTTGCACAGGTACTAAAAAAAGATAGAGCATCCTTTAGAACCGACAGACAGACAAGTTTAGGAAAGCAAGAAAGAACAAGTTTGTCTATTTTAAGAGAAAAACTTTCATCAAAAGACAGTGCAAATAAAGCTATCACTAGTAATAGTATTTTCCAAACGGACTTGGGGAAAACGCGTGAGGAGTTTAATAAAGACGAATTAACAAAAGAAAGAGAAGGATTTGAAGCAAATCGTTTCGAAAGAGAAGTAATGCAAAAGCAATTGAGAGATGAGTCTATAAGTGTTTTAAAATCAAAAATGGAATCCATGACTGATAATGGTCTACAAGACTCTAAATCTTCAAGAAGAAACAGATTGGATGGTTTGATTGAAGATAGGGGCAGCTTATCTAAGTTGATAGATGGTGATCCAGGAAAAGATAATATTATAGCAGATAGTGCCTTTGAAAAAGCTGCAAGATTGCAATATTTAAATGAATATTTAGGGCTTGGAGAAAGAAATTTTGAAAGAGATTTATTAGAAAAATTTAATGAAAGAATGAATGGTGATATCGAAAATACTCAAAAAGCTATGAAAGATGCTTTAGAAAATGGTGATTTGGATGCATATAACAAATATGTAAAAGATCTTGAAGAAATTCAAAGTTCAAAAGCATCATTATTCTCAGATTTCTCTGACAAAGAGGCTGGGGATGGAAGATATAAAGAGTTTTTTAGCGAATATATGCAAGAATCATTAACTCGATTCCAAGCGTTAAAAGATGGGAAAAGATATCCTTCTGGAAAAGATGATCAATTATCATCCGATAAAAAAGCGCAAGTAAAAGATCAATCAAGGATATTACCATATGAAGACTCGAAAGATTTAGCTGCGAAATCTATGGATAATTCAGTTGAAAGAACAACATATTATAATGACCGAGATATTACTGATAAACTTGCACAAGCACTAGATAGCAATTCTATAAAATCTGACAGAGAGAAGATTGGTAAAATATCTAAAGAAAATGAAGAAGAGATACGATTTAGTTCATCCAGAAAAAATGCCAAAAAATCAATAGATGATTATTACTCAAATAACCTAGAAGAACTAAGAAATACAGAAAATAAATCTCTACAAAATAGCAAAAGAGATACAATAATTCGTAGAGCCCAGAAAGATATTAATACATCTTTTGAAACTGGTAATTCAAATCTATTAAATAATGTTGTCAAATATGATGCTCTAAAAGAAGAAATGGGAATGGAAAGCAATATGGCCGGAAAATTTAATCAACTCATAAATGAACAAGCAGATTCTCTTTCAAAGTCAATTGCTGATAAGGCAAAGAAAAGCGAAGATATTCAAGATGATTTAAAATCTCTAGAGAGACTAAAAGAACTTCACATAGGACTTGCAGATAAAGATGCCCTACAAGATAAGAATGTAAAGCAAGTTTTAGAAAGCATGTCTAAAGCTATAGAGGAAGATCGAAAAGAAACAAAAGGAAAAGAAATAGGTAGTGCTATCAGTGATGAGTCTTTAATAAAAGAAATGGATAGCAAAGTTAAGGATAGTCGATCAGAAATACAAAAAACAATCGATGAATATAAAAAGGGTGAGGACACTAAATCGCAACAAGATACTTTGAAAGATAAGGAATCGCCAGAAGATCTTTCTGAGGGAGATTTAGACTTAGAAATTGTTCCAGATGATGATAACGGAAATAATCCAGAGCGTAAAGGAAATGATTTGCAAAATAACCAAAAGGCAATTTCATTACAAGAGCAGCAAGCAAAATTAGGACGACAAAAACAAGAGATAGCTGACAAGCAATCTAAATTATCATCTCAAATTGCTGAAATAGATGCGCAAATAAAAAGTTTGAAATTCGATGATCCTAAAATTGCAGAACTTGAGAGTCAGAAAGGAGCTATAAGTAATGAGCTTGAAGTTCTTCAATCTCAAGTCAATAATTTAGATAATCAAATACAAAATGTCATAGGTGAACTAAGTGAAGTAGATGGTAGTAACAATTAAAGTATGAAATTTGAAATATATAGAAATATAGCACAAACGTTCCTCTTGACATCAACAGACATTTTATTCTAAACTCCGGTCAGTTAACCCTTAATTATGTTTTTAATGGCAGACGTAGCTCAGTTGGTTAGAGCGCCAGGTTGTGGTTCTGGAGGTCGCGGGTTCGAAACCCGTCGTTTGCCCCATTGAAGATCTTGAATATATGATCGATATTTTGATTCTTGCTGCTATTGCTTTTGTGATTTTATTTAAATTAAAAAACCAGCTTGGTAATGTTAATGATGGTGAAAAAGAAGAAATAAAAAAGAAGCTACACTCGAAGATGCAAGAGATTCAAAAAGAAATTATGAATCAAACTCAGGAAGCGGTAAAAAAAGCTAGCGAAATTAATCAGAAAAGTGAATCGGTAAAAAATCAACTGACATCTAATCTCGATGATCTAAGTAAAAAACAATTGGACAAAATCCTAAAAAAATCAAACATAACTCTAGAGTTTTTTATCAACGGTGCCAAATCAGCATTTGAAATGACTCTTAAAGCATTTAGTGAAAATGATTTGCAAACTCTAAAACAACTACTGTCAGATAAAATCTATTCAAGTTTTGAACAATCAATTAATCATCGTCAAAACTTAGGTCAGAAATTAACAACAAATCTCATTGCCATAAAAAATGTTGAAATCATTAAAGTCGACCTGGTAGGAGATGAGGCAACGATAAAACTTAACTTTACTTCCAAACAAATAAATTATATTCAAGATCAATCTAACAATTTGATTGATGGTTCAAAAGAAGAAATAAATGAGTTAAACGATATATGGACCTTCAAGAAAAATATATCGTCTGAAAATCCGAATTGGACTATTTTTTCAACAAATTGAGAATTAGAGTAATATGACAAAATTTATCGAAAAATCACCAATCAATGTTAATAATAAAAATTATAGCTTTTACTCAATCCAAGACGCAGCCACCAAAATCCATAAAGATATTTCCAGATTACCTTTCAGTTTAAAAATTCTTTTTGAAAATTTAGTTAGAAATTACGACGAAGAAACAGTTAATAAATCGCATCTGGAAGCAATTTGTAACTCTGTAAAAGATGCTAATAGCCGAGTAGAAATAGCTTATCGACCAGCGCGTGTATTAATGCAAGATTTTACCGGAGTCCCGGCTGTGGTAGATCTGGCTACTATGCGTGATGCCTGTGTAAAAACAAATCAAGATCCCAAAAAAATTAATCCACTAGTTCCAGTAGATCTAGTAATTGATCACTCAGTGCAAGTAGATTCATTTGGGTCTTCTGATTCTTTTCAAAAAAACGTTGACCTAGAATTCTCAAGAAACCGTGAGAGATATGAGTTCTTAAAATGGGCGCAAAAATCATTCGAGAATTTTCGCGCTGTTCCGCCGGGAACGGGGATTTGTCACCAGGTAAACCTAGAAAATTTAGCTCCTGTTGTTTTTGTTAATAAAGATTCATTAGTGTATCCAGATACAGTGGTAGGAACTGACAGTCACACCACAATGATCAACGGTCTTGGTGTATTAGGTTGGGGAGTTGGTGGTATTGAAGCTGAAGCTGCAATGTTAGGGCAGCCAGTATCAATGCTAATTCCAGAAGTAATTGGTTTTAAGTTAAGCGGTGAATTAGCAGAGGGGATAACGGCTACTGATTTAGTTTTAACTATTACGCAGACTTTGAGAGCAAAAGGTGTTGTGGGTAAATTTGTTGAATTCTTTGGTCCGGCCCTCAAAAATCTTTCTTTAGCAAATAGAGCCACAATTGCGAATATGGCTCCAGAATATGGTGCCACTTGCGGTATTTTTCCAATTGATAAAATTACCTTAGATTATTTGTATTTAACGGCTAGAGATGCAGAACAAATTGCTCTAGTAGAAAAATATGCTAAAAAACAAGGAATGTTTATTGAAGACTACAATGTTGAACCGGAATTCAGTCAAGTTATTGAATTAGATATTTCAACAATCAGACCAAGTCTAGCTGGTCCAAAAAGACCTCAAGATAGAGTTAATTTAGAAGAAGTATCAACGTCATTTAATGCCCTAAAAAATGATTTAGGAATTAACAATGAAAATAGAGTAAAAATTAACTCTTTAAATTCAGATATTGGAGATGGTGATGTCGTTATTGCTGCAATTACTTCGTGTACTAATACATCAAATCCATCAGTATTAATAGCCGCTGGATTAATTGCTAAAAAAGCAAATGAGTTAGGGCTGAAAATAAAACCAACCGTAAAAACATCGCTTGCTCCTGGATCTCAGGTAGTAAGTGAATATTTAAATAATTCCGGTCTACAAGATCACTTGGACAAATTAGGTTTTAATGTTGTCGGATACGGTTGTACAACCTGTATTGGTAACTCTGGACCGCTTCATGAAGATATTGAACAATCAATTAACGATAATAATTTGGTGGTTGGTTCTGTATTATCGGGGAATAGAAATTTTGAAGGTCGCGTTCATCAATTAGTGAAGGCAAACTATCTTGCTTCTCCGCCATTGGTTGTGATTTATGCTCTG
>JADHOZ010000043.1 GCA_016778745.1 Rickettsiales bacterium | reverse complement strand
CTATTGGCACTGACATTTTATTTTCAAGATTTTCATCGTTTGATCTATCAACCAAACAACATTGGGCAACTACTTTAGCACCCAATTCTTCAATTAAGTTATAAGTTTCGAGAGAAGATTTTCCAGTAGTAATAACATCCTCTACCACTAAGACCCTAGCATTCTTCTTCAATTCAAAACCACGTCTTAGCTCAAATTCGCCATTCACTCTTTCGCAAAAAATAGTCTCTTTGCCTAGTTGCCTACCCATTTCATAACCAACAATAACACCACCCATAGCTGGAGCACAAACAATATCAAAACAATTATTTCCCAGTCTCTTTTCAATTTTTTCTGCTAATTGGCTACATAATTTATCAGCACGTTTTGGATTCATTAATACTCTAGCACATTGCATATAGGTATCAGAGTGCAAACCCGAAGATAAAATAAAGTGTCCCTTCAAAATCGCTTTCGCATCAATAAACTCTTGTAAAATTTCTTGCTCATTCATAGTTTTAGGAAAATCGTATTAAGGAATACGCTTAAGTTAATTAATTGTAAGAAAAATATGCAAGATAAAAATTCTTATATTTCATCCGCACAAAAAACCATTAAAACAGAAATTGATGGCTTAAACGCATTACTAGATTTCTTCGGAGAAAACTATGTAAAGGCAATCGAACTTATTCTAAATTGTAAAGGAAGGGTCATTATAAGTGGCATGGGAAAATCTGGTCATATTGGCAATAAAATCGCTGCAACACTTGCTTCAACCGGCACTCCATCATTCTTTATTCATCCTGGCGAAGCGAGTCACGGCGACTTAGGAATGATTACAAAAGAAGATGTAGTAATTTTACTTTCCAATTCTGGGGAAACAAAAGAATTAAAAGACATAATATATTATTGCAAAAGATTTGACATCCCTATCATCGGAATTATACGCCGGCAACAATCTGAATTAACCACACAAAGCACCGTTCCTTTGGTTCTTCCAGCAATACCAGAAGCTAATGAAGTAAATGCTCCCACAACATCAACAACAATGATGCTAGCTCTAGGAGATGCAATTGCAGTAAGCTTAATAGACGCTCACAAGTTCAACCAAAAACAATTTGGGATCTTCCATCCAGGCGGAAAATTAGGCTCAAATTTCCTAAAAGTATCAGAATTAATGAGAGAAGATAACGACATTCCACTGGTCAAAGAAAACCAAACCATGTCAGAGGTTCTCATCGAAATGACCTCAAAACATTTAGGATGTAGCGGCGTAATTGATGACAACAATAAACTAATAGGAATTATAACTGATGGTGATTTAAGAAGGCATTTGGATGATAATTTTTTAAACGAAACCGCTAAAAATATTATGACAAAAAACCCTCTAAAAATCTCCAGAAATACCTTAGCTGTTGAAGCAATTTCAATAATGAATTCAAAATCAATTACGAGTATTTTTGTTGTTGATGATAGTCAAGAAGTAATCGGAATAATTCACCTTCACGATTGCTTAAGGGCTGGAATTGCTTAAAGGTTTCATCAATAAACTATATTTTGCCCAGGATTTATATAACCAATACCAATCTTTCTCTAAAAAACACCACCATCATTACAATTAAAGTCAAGTACTAAAACCACATTTGTAATCTTGTCATTAAATATTGAACATTATCATTAGAAAGTGATGAATATTGCAAATCATTATATATGTAATTTAACATAATTTTTACATTATTATTAACATAATAATTTACTCCCAGATCATAAGAGTTCAGTTTACCACCTCTGATATTTTTATAGTTTAGATCCACTTTAGAATATCTTGTTACTAACTCGATTGCCCCTTTTTGATTAAGTATTTCATTGATCCCACCAGTTTGAAAATTATATTTATATTTGTGACCAGTTAGAAAATATGATAATAAAATATAACGACTATTAAAATATAAATTGTTAGTTTTTGTGTTAACGATGTTTTTATAATATTCACCAATGACTGAAAATGGACCATTTTGATATCTAGCTTCAACCGCATAGTTTTCATAAGCATGAGCTTCTTGAAGAAAGTCACTATCTAAAACGTCAACTTCAATCACATGACTATTACCAGGGGATTTATATCTCAATCCACGATTTTGCGATTGCGGATTCCTATATGAAACATTCGTTCCAATATGGAAATTTCGATATTTTTCTTCATCATTAAAAATCAAGCCATACACTTTACCACTAACACTTTCACCTTGATCAACAAGTTTTCCATTATCCCCAACTCCTGCACCAAAAATACCAATTTTTGCTGCAAAATTGTCATAAAAATATCCGTAAGATACACCTAATCTTCTCAATCTTCTAAAAGTGGTAAAAGCATCACTTCTTTCCATTAACGGACTAAATAAATTAACTGTATAAGCGTCAATACCACCATTTTCAACAAAATGACCAACAACAATTTCTGAGTTCTTAATGCCTTTGTAATTTACAAACAAATCTAAAATATGAATATCCTCATTTTCAAAACCAAATAAACCTCTGTAAACCCAATCTTCGTTAATATTACCACTTGATCCAAGCCACGATCTTCTAATCGAAATTTCATCTTTTAAATAATTATTTTTACCTTTAACAACATTACCAGAATCAATCATCAACCTACCATCAAGGTTCAACTTATTAGAAATATTTTCTAATAAAAAATCATCAGACCAAGCATCAAAAATAAATAAAAAAATTACAGAAAACCAACCACAAAAAAATTGTAACACTTTACCAAAAACTTGTTTTAAAATTATCTTTTCGTTCTACAATCCAAAGAATGCACATATTTTATGCGAACATAACCTAAATTTTTCTTATGAATAACGCAATATACTTTTCTTACCTTATTTCTTCAATGCTGTTTATACTATCACTATATGGACTTTCATCTCCAAAAACTTCAAGAATAGGAAATTATTTTGGAATTGCCGGTATGTCTCTGGCAATTATCACCACTTTACTACTACCAAATGTTCATAATTTAAAATTAATTCTAACCGCAATATCCATTGGTGCCATCGTCGGATTTATCATAGCAAAAAAAGTTCAAATGACTTCAATGCCACAACTCGTAGCAGCCTTCCACTCTCTAGTAGGTCTAGCAGCAGTTTTAATAGCAACAAGCGCTTTATGGATGCCTGAATCATTTGGAATTATTGAAAATGGCAAAATAAAACTTGGTAGTCTCATTGAAATGGGCCTCGGTGTCCTTATTGGCGCAATTACATTTACAGGATCAATCGTTGCCTTCCTCAAACTCAATGGCACGATGAAATCAAAATTCACTCTATTTAAAAATCCTAAATTAATTTCACAATTAATTGCGATCACAACTATTTCCCTACTATTTGCCTTTTTCTATCTAGGAACAAAAGAAACGTTCATTTATCTAACCATTGCCTCTCTAGCCTTTGGTTTCATCCTAATTGCTCCGGTTGGTGGCGCAGACATGCCAGTTGTTGTTTCAATGCTTAACTCATATTCTGGTTGGGCAGCAAGTGGTATTGGTTTCACCCTAGGTAACCCACTTCTGATAGTCACTGGCGCCCTAGTCGGTGCATCTGGTGCAATTCTCAGCTACATCATGTGTAAAGCCATGAACAGGTCTCTAGTAAACGTAATCTTTAGCAGCCTTAATAACAATGCCTCAACTACAGCTACAGATAAAGAAGATGATCGCGTTGTTAAGCAAGGAAGCGCCGAAGATGCCGGTTTCATGATGAAAAGCTCAGAATCAGTAATAATTGTTCCTGGATATGGCATGGCAGTTGCTGGCGCTCAACATGCTTTAGCCGAAATGACAAAAATTCTAGAAGCAGCAGGAGTTGACGTAAAATTTGCTATACACCCAGTAGCAGGTAGAATGCCTGGTCACATGAATGTTCTGCTAGCTGAAGCCAATATCGATTACGAGAAAGTATTTGAACTAGAAGATATTAATAACAACTTTAGATCAACCGACATCGTTTTAGTTCTTGGCGCAAATGATGTAACAAACCCGGCCGCCAAAACAGATAAAACCAGCCCAATTTATGGAATGCCTATCCTAGACGTAGCCGACGCTGGCACAGTATTTTTTGTAAAAAGATCGATGGCTTCTGGATATGCAGGAGTACAAAATGAACTATTTTTTAGAGATAACACAATGATGATCTTTGGCGACGCTAAAAAAGTAGTAGAAGACATCGTAAAATCAGTTGAATAATAATTATGAAAACGAACGCAAATTCAATCAGAGTAGGAAATATAATTGAGTATCAAAATCAATTATGGAAAGTCCTAAAAAGAGATCACGTAAAACCTGGAAAAGGCGGTGCTTACGTGCAGATTGAAATGAAAAATATCACTACCGGAAATAAAACAAATAATCGCTATAATTCAAGCGAAGATATTGACGTTGCTTACACAGAAACAAAAACGTTCCAATTTCAATATTTCGACCAAGATAATTTAGTAGCTATGGATATGGAAAGCTTTGAGACAGTGGATTTTGAACAAACCCTAGTCGGTGAAGCCCTACCTTTTCTAACCGAAGGAATGGACATTAAAGTTGAATATTGCAACGACAATGCAATCTCAATTAATCTACCAGAACACGTAAATGCAATCATTAACCAAGCTGACTCAACAGTAAAAGGTCAAACAGCATCTTCTTCATACAAACCAGCAATGCTAGAAAATGGCGTTAGAATAATGGTACCGCCATTTATAGAGTCAGGAGAAGAAATTATTGTGAGAACCGAAGACTTTACTTACGTGAGTAGAGCCAAAAACTAAAAAACCAAATGAAACAGCTAGATTTTATTAAAATGAATGCCGCCGGAAATGATTTTATCGTTTTCGATTTTAGAAATAAAAATATTTCCTTAAATACCTCACAAATACAAAAACTATCAACCAGGGTAAACATTGGCTGTGATCAAGTAGTAATATTAAGAAATAACACAGAATCGCAATGTCTAATGGAAATTTATAACCCAGATGGCTCATCTTCAAGCACTTGCGGAAATGCTACTAGATGTGTAGCTGGATTATTATTTGAAGAAAACCCACAACACGAAGAAATAACAATTAAGACAAAAGCCGGCGCACTTAACTGCAAAAGATCAGGAAGTGAAATATCGGTAAATATGGGAAAACCAAAATTTTTAGCACATGAAATACCAATGTCCACAGAAATTAACACGCAAGGATTTAACCTTCTTGGATATAATTTTTATGCTATAAATATTGGAAATCCACATATCGTAACATTTATGGATGAAAATATTCCACAAGAGGTTTTTGAACATCTTGGAAACGCACTGGAAAATCATCAATATTTCCCAGAAAAAACAAATGTTGAACTAGCCAAAGTAATTGGTAAAAATTTAATAGAAGCCAGAGTGCATGAAAGAGGAGCTGGAGAAACTCTATCATGTGGCAGCGGAGCCTGCGCAATTGGTACAATAGCCATAAAACATAAATTAGTAGAATCAAAATCCGTCATTGTTAGATTCAAAGGTGGTGACATCAAAATATCTCTAAATAAGGATGGATCAATTATTATGATCGGAGAATATAAAAAAATATTTAAAGCAACCCTAGATGAAAGTTTTTTTAATTAGTATTTTATTATTATTAATTATTAACACCAACTCTCAGGCTCTTCGCGTAGAAGAAAAGCTCCCTCGCCAACAGGAAGAAAGAGCAATAGAGTTATTCTTAAAAGTAAGATGCTTAGTTTGTAACGGGCAAGTTATCGAAAATTCTGACGCCGATTTTGCTTTTGAAATGCGAAAATTAATTAGAAAAAAAATAGTAGATGGACTAAGTGATGAAGAAATAAAGACATATCTCATTAATAATTTCGGCGAAGAAATACTAACGGACCTCAACAATAAAACAGAAAACTACACCCTATTTTTACTCCCAATTCTATTTGCAACAGTAATTTTATTCTTTTTGAGAAGGAATCTCCAAAAATAGTTTCCAAGATACTATTGCGCAATAACGATATTCATTGAAATATCAAAACTATCTTCTTTTCCAAACAGAACCGCCGCCAGCAATATCTTCAATCACGATACCCTGCTCTAATAATTCATTCCTAATCTTGTCAGCCAAAGCATAATCTTTATTCTTTTTTGCCTCTATTCTATCTTGTAATTTTCTTTCGATTTCCTCTGAATTTTCATCAATGACATTATCAAATTTCTCTCTATCCAAGAACCCTAGGAAATTCAAGGTTTTTACAAATTCTAACCTTTTTTCCTCATCATCACTCATCTTGATATTTTTAACCTCTTCATGCATATCAGCTAAAGCTTTTGAAATATTTAAGTCATCAGCTAAAGAATGTATCACTCTTACATAAATACTACCTTCTCTATACCGCCCTAAATCTTCTTTTTCAATCTCACCCAATGATAATAAATCTTGTTCTATTACCACAGAATTAAACTTTTCAATAGTTTTCCTAGCATCGTCCAAACCTTTATCATTAAAATCCAGAGGCTTTCTGTAATGGCTAGACAACAGCATAAACCTAATAACAACACCTTTTACTTTTTTATCCAATAAATCCTTAACCGTGATAAAATTCTTTAGAGACTTACTCATTTTTTCGCCATTAACAGTAAGAAAACCATTATGAACCCAATAATTAGCATAATTTGAGCCCTTATTAGCGCAAACGCTCTGTGCTATCTCATTTTCATGATGTGGAAATTGCAAATCAGCTCCACCACCATGAATATCAAAGTTAGCACCTAAATATTTAATCGACATTGCCGAGCACTCAATATGCCAACCCGGCCTACCTAAATTACTGCCGTTATATTCCCAGGGACTCTCGAACTTACTTGATTCATCATCATCTTCATCCGATGGTTTCCAAAGAACAAAATCGAGTGGATTTCTTTTGTAATCAGCTACCTCAATTCTAGATCCAGAAATCATTTCATCTAGATTTCTATTTGATAATTTTCCATAATCTTCAAAAGAATTAACATCAAACAATACATGTCCTTGGCTTACATAAGCATGACCAGCTTCTACCAAACTCTCTATCATTGTAATCATTTCTTTGATGTGATCTGTTGCGCGCGGCTCTTTTGTTGGATCCAAAGCATTCAACGCCGACATGTCTTCCTTAAAAAAAGAAATTATCTTATCGGTCAATTTATTGATGGTAATATTTTGTTCTTTTGCTGCGTTATTTATCTTATCATCAACGTCAGTAATGTTTCTTACATACGTTACCCTATCAAACAAAACCAAAAATAATCGATAAAACAAATCATAAACGACAATGGATCTGGCATTACCAATATGAGGCCTATCATAAACCGTAGGACCACATACATAAAACTTCATATGTTCTTCTTCAATGGTCTTAATATCATCTATTTGACCATCAATAGTATTAAAAAATCGTACTCGTGGCATCATTATAAATTAAGTTCTTTTATAATTCTATTTCTCAAATAATTCTTGGTTTTCACACCAGAAAAACTTGCTATTACTTCCCTGTCAACAGAAAATAAAGCCGTGTAAGGTATCCTCTTATTATATTTTACGCCTTTACTTTTCAAAAAAGAAATAAAGCCTTCTTTCGAATATAAATATTTAGGCTCAAAATAAATATCTCCAAATTTATTCAAATAATCATTTAAATCCTTTGAAGAAATATTTCTATCAATTGCGATAGCCAACACTTTCAAATCAGTATTTTGAAATTCCCTCGCTAATTCATTAATAATCGGTGTATATTTCTTACATTTAGAACACCATGAAGTGTAAAGATATAACAAAACTGGTCCGGTTTGCACTGCCTCAAAGTCATCATTCAAATTAGCTGAACTAATCGCTCTAGCAATCTCGTTATTATAGGTAATATTTTGCGAAATAGGAACGTCAACATCAGCCCTAGCAACATTTTCAACAAAGTGATGCCATACCAACAAACCAACCAAAGACCCAACAATGATAACCAAGAATAACATTCTTTTTGCCCCAATAATTTTATTAAATCCCGTTTTCAACTTCGGTAAATAACTTTCATTAAAAACTTTTTTAATCTTCTGAATTCTGGTTCTTTTTCTAAAAGGAATAATTTTATCATTCATTTTAATTTTTTTGCTACTTATACTTAAAAAGTTACAACTTAATCAATAAAAATCAAAGATGCTATTAAAAATAAAAAATCTACGACTACAAACCATTATGGGTATTTACGACTGGGAACAAACCATCGATCGTGATATTATTATCAATGCTGAAATAAGATTAAAAAACGACAATATTTTACACAGCCATGATTTAAGTGACTCGATAGATTACGAAGAGATAGTGAATAAAATTAAGAGTCTTGCTAAAAGTAAATTTGCTTTAGTTGAAGATTTTACCAATGAAGTAGCCAATATAATTATTTCATATGACAATGTTGAGAAAACAACAGTAGAAGTTGATAAAGTAGGAGCAGTTGAAAAGCTAGAATCCTTCAGCATATTAATCACAAAAGAGAAATAAAAGGAGGAAAAATGGATCTACAAACCAAAAAAATATTAGACAGGTTCACCTTTCATCTAAGAATTAAAAAATTTCTAACCTTTTTTTGCTACTTATCAATCATATTTGGTGTATGCATTTACGGATTCTACGCAACAAAACAAAGTAAGACTGTAAAAATAGTGACTGATTATAAGAAAAACAAAAAAAACTATCAAACCGAAAAAATAATGACCAACCCCAGAATAAACTACCAATATAATGACCACCAAGTCTATAACATCAAAGCTAAAAAGGCCTTTCACAAAAATAACTCCGAAGCACAATTTTATGACGTAGATGCAGTTGGAGATATAGGAAAAATAACCGCTGGAAAACTAAATATAGACGAAAAAGGAAACAGACTAGTCTTTACTGATAACCCAGTATTAATATTAAACAATACCAGAAAGTAAGCAATCCACAGAGACATCATACTCTGAGCTTATTTCTGCATAGGTATTCTAATTTATTTTTTCTTACGCCTAAAAAATGCTGGAACGTTCAAGATATCATCTTCAACCCCAGAATCATCTTGATCATCATCAAATATTGTGGAATTAAAGAATTTATTTCTCTTTTCCTCTATATTAGCATTTTTTTCGGGGATTGCGTGTTTTTTGGATTCATTTTCAAGAACTATTTTCTTGGCTTTTTCTTCTGATTGTCTGCTCTGTTTTCTAACATACAATTCGTCTCTATTTTCTGTAGCAACATTATTGTCATTTTCAAAGCCATCTTCTGTTTTAGTATTCATAAAACTAAATAAACTAAATCCTGAAGCATCCTGTTTTCTATCTTTTTCAATACTATGAACAATATCTTGTTTTTTATCTACACTAGAATCAGCGATATCTACAACTGACTCAGATTTTTTATCTTCTGCAGCATCAAAATAGTCAATTTTTTCTTCTTCAATGGTAGATTCTTCTATTTTTTCTTCCCTAGAAAGATCTTTTACTTTCTTACTTCTAGAAAAAATCGACTTTCTTTCTTTTTTTTCAACCCGCTCTTCTTTTCGATCATTTTGTTTAGAGGTAGAAAGGTTCAAATCAACCATATTAGATTCTTGCAAATCATCTTCTTCTACCAAAACTGATTTTCCTGGATCAAAAAAACCTTCATTTCTACTAACAACCAAAGAGTCACTATCCTCATCATTAAGATTGAATCTCTTTGGTTCATATAGTGTGGATTCGTTATCATCTGCTCTATGGAATTCTTCAGAATCAATACCTGTAGCAACTACAGATATTCTTATTTTTCCTTTCATATCTTCATTAAAAGCAGAACCAAAAATAATATTAGCATTAGAATCTACTTCTTTCTTGATCGCATTAACAGCCATATCTGCTTCAAATAATGTCATATCAGGTCCACCAGTCATATTCACTAACACACCCTTCGCACCGCTAATTGAAATATCATCCAAAAGAGGGTTTGATATTGCCGCCTCACAAGCAGCAACCGCTCTATTTTCACCCTCAGCTTCTCCAGTTCCCATCATTGCCTTACCCATCTTAGTCATAATTGTTCTAATATCAGCAAAATCCAGATTAACCAAACCAGGCATCGTGATTAAATCTGTGACGCCCCTAACGCCGGCATGCAATACATCATCAGCCATTTTAAATGCTGATTCAAATGTTGTATTTTCATTGGCAATTCTAAATAAATTCTGATTTGGAATAACAATTAAAGTATCAACATATTTTTTTAATTCCTCAATTCCAGCCTCAGCAGTTTGCATTCTATATTTTCCTTCAAAGTGGAAAGGTTTAGTTACAACACCAACCGTCAAAATATCTCTTTCACGAGCAAGTTTAGCAATGACAGGAGCGGCACCAGTACCGGTACCTCCGCCCATACCAGCAGCAATAAATACCATATTGCAGCCTTCTAAATATTTAACTATATCTTCAACATTTTCCTCAGCGGAAGCCCTACCCTTATCAGGGAATGAACCAGCTCCCAAACCTTTTGTAACTTTAAGACCTAATTGTATCTTATGTTTAGCAGAAGAATTTTCTAAAGACTGTGAATCAGTATTAGCAGCAACAAATTCGACACCTTCAAGATTTGATTTAATCATATTATTAATGGCATTACCACCAGCACCACCAACACCGAAAATAATTATTCTTGGTTTTAGGTTATCAACATTCTCAATATCAAGCTTTAAAGAAGACATATCAATACTACTTCAATTGTTAATTATTATAAAACTTTTACTACCTATTTCGAAGAGTTCAAGAGATCATTTACGATTTTTCGATCTTGGCTGATTAATGTAGCCTTAATGATCTCATCTTCTAAATCAATGTTAACATCATTTGATTCCTTATCTCTTAATAATTCAATAAAGTTAAATACATTTTTAGCGTACAACTTACTTGAATCGTTCGATACGATACTTGGAAAATTTTTATGACCAATTATTTTAACACCGTTAACGTCAGTTATTTCTCCTACTTTAGTTAACTCACAGTTTCCACCATTAACAGCAGCCAAATCGACAATAACGGATCCCGGCCTCATTAAAGCAACCATTTCTTTAGTAATTAAAGTCGGGGCTTTTTTACCAGGAATTAAAGCAGTTGCAATAACAACGTCTTGTTTTTTGATGGTTTCTGTTAGAAGCGCTTGTTGTTTCGCTTTATATTCCTCACTCATTTCTTGAGCGTAGACACCGTCATTTTTTTCATCGCTTTCAACTTCAATAAATTTTCCACCCAAGCTTTCCACTTGTTCTTTCGCAGCTGCTCTAACATCAAATGCGCATACTACCGCCCCCAGTCTTTTAGCGGTTGCAATTGCTTGCAGTCCCGCAACACCAGCGCCTAGAATCATAAATTTGGCCGCCGTCACAGTCCCGGCAGCAGTCATCATCATTGGAATGGCTTTTGGTAATTCATAAGCAGCCTCTAAAACCGATACATAACCAGATAAATTACTTTGAGATGATAAAACATCCATTGATTGCGCTCTAGTGATACGCGGCAGTAATTCCATAGCAAAAAGACATATTCCTTCTTTCGCTATTTTTTCTAATTCGACTTTTTGAAAATACGGGTTTAACATTGAAACAAAAGACATTCCTTCTTTAGCTTTGGAGAAATCTATATTATCTATTCTTTGAACTGAAATCATGATGTCGATTTCCGAGAGTAATTTATTAATATCATCTACTATCTTAGCACCGCTTTCTTCGAATGATTTATTAGAAATTGATGATCCTAGGCCCGCATCTTTTTCTACAAAAATTTCAAAACCTAATTTGATATATTTTTCTACTAAGTCTGGGGTTAGAGCAACGCGCTTTTC
>JADHOZ010000001.1 GCA_016778745.1 Rickettsiales bacterium | reverse complement strand
ATTTTTTAATTTAAAAGAGGGAGTTAATTATCAAATATGTCTATAAATAAAGTTATTTTAGTTGGCAATGTTGGGCAAGATCCTGAGATTCGAACTACTCAAGATGGTAGAGAAATTGCTAATTTTTCTTTAGCAACTTCAGAAAGTTGGAAAGACAAATCAAGCGGAGAAAAAAAGGAAAAAACCGAGTGGCATCGTGTAGTGGTTTTTTCACAAGGTCTTGTTGGTGTTATCAAAAATTATGTTAAGAAAGGTTCCAAATTATATATTGAGGGCTCTCTTCAAACTAGAAAATGGACTGACAATCAAGGTGTTGAAAAATATACGACCGAAATTGCTTTACAAAATTATAATTCTACTATGCAAATCCTTGATTCTAGGGACCGCAATGGATCAAATCAAGATTCATATTCAGAAAAACCAAATAGTAGTGATAACGATATCTCTGTTGAAGACTCTGATGATGAAATACCATTTTAAAAAATATTTTTGATTTGAAAAAAAATTGATTTATATTTAGTCAGCGTGAGAATAATGAACTTTCACGCTGATTTTTTTTGCAAAGAATTAATTTTACTCTTAATGCCTGTAGTTACGATAAATAATAAAGAAGTAGAAGTCCCGCAAGGTTCAACTATTATTCAAGCTTGTGAAATAGCTGATGTAGAAATTCCAAGATTTTGCTACCACGAAAGATTAGCCATTGCGGGAAATTGTCGTATGTGCTTAGTTGAAGTTGAAGGCGGCCCGCCAAAGCCAGTTGCCTCTTGTGCTATGCCGGCAAATGATGGAATGAAAATTCATACTGATACGCCAATGGTTAAGAAAGCCAGAGAAGGTGTAATGGAGTTTTTATTGGCAAACCATCCCTTGGATTGCCCCATTTGCGATCAAGGTGGTGAGTGTGATTTACAAGATCAAGCCTATCAATATGGAGTTGGCAAAAGTGACTATCACGAACATAAAAGGGCTGTCAAAGATAAAAATATGGGCCCTTTAATTAAGACGCATATGACTCGATGTATCCATTGTACTAGATGCATTAGATTTATTGAAGATGTGGCCGGCACTTGCGAGTTGGGTGCTGTTAATCGCGGGGAAGCGATGGAAATTACTCCTTATCTTGAAAAATCAATTTCGTCTGAACTTTCTGGTAATGTTATCGATCTTTGTCCGGTTGGCGCTTTAACTTCTAAACCTTATGCTTTTAAAGCAAGAAGTTGGGAACTTAGAAAAACTGAGTCTATTGATGTTATGGATGCCGTTGGATCAAATATTAGAATTGATTCAAAAGGTATTGAGGTTCTGAGAATTTTACCAAGATTAAATGAAGAAATTAACGAAGAATGGATTTCTGACAAAACTAGATTTTGTTATGAGGGTCTGAAATATCAAAGACTCGATAAAGCTTATGTTAAAAAAGATGGCAAATTGCGTGCCGCTAGTTTTAATGAAGCTTACGATGCGGTTGCCGATAAACTAAAAAACACTGATAAAAATCAAATTGCAGCGTTAAGTGGTAGCTTATCTAGTTTTGATGATGTTGTTGCTTTGAAAAAATTATTAGAGACGCTAGAAGTGAACAATGTTGAATGCAGAATTGGTGGACAAAAAATTGATTCTGGCGACAAATGCTCATACTTATTTAATAGCTCTATTGCTGGAATTGATGAAATTGACCAACTACTTTTAGTTGGCATTAATCCAAGAAAAGATGCACCTATTTTAAATGCTAGAATTAGAAAAAGATTTCTAACTAAAGAGCTTGAAATTTCTGCTATTGGTGTAGATGCCGATCTTACTTATGATTACAATCATTTAGGCGATGACGTTTCTTTGTTAATTGACCTTCTTGATGGCAAATTAGATTTAGCGCAGAAGTTTAAATTAGCTAAAAAACCAGCAATTATTTTTGGTGAAGATGTAGTTAAAGAAGACAATGGATTAGCAATTCTTAACTTATTAAAAGAAATTGCTCAAAAATATAATTTGATCCAAGACAATTTTAATGGCTTTAATTTTTTAGCAAAATCAACTGGTCTTATTAACGGTCTTGAGGCTGGTTTTACTAGTGAGCTTGGTATTGATTCTTTACTTGATAAATGCGAAAAAAATGAAATAAAAGTTGTAATTTTACATAATGTTGATGACGAAATTGACTTTGCAAAATTAGAAAATTCTTTTGTTATTTACATTGGATCTCATGGTGACAAAGGCGCACACGCAGCCGACATAATCATTCCGGCTCCAGCTTACAGTGAAAAAGATGCCATCTACGTTAATTTAGAAGGAAGAGCACAAAAAACTAAAAAAGCAGTAGCCGCTCCCGGTGAAGCCAAAGATGATGTAGACATTATTGTTGATTTAGCTAATAAGCTAGGATATGACCTTGGATCTAATAATAGAGCTGATCTACAAAAAGAATTATCTACCACCCCATCTCCCAAGTGGAATGACGTAAAAAATGGAAGTGGGAATGTTAGTAAAGACCAAAAAATACAAATAAAGGATTATGACTTTTATTTAACAAACCAAATTACTAGGGCTTCTAAGACTTTGAATAAATGTAGCGGTGAGTTTAGTTAAACTTCTTGCAATTAAAGTTTTGTTACGCTAGATTGCGCGCCCTCCTCTATTTGAATACGGCTGTATCGTCAAATAATTAAATATTATTTTTTAAATGTTAAAAATTCGTTTATCACGTGGTGGTAGAAAAAAGCTACCTTTTTATCGTATTTTGGTGACAAATGTTACTTCGCCAAGAGATTCTAAATTTTTAGAAAAAGTTGGAACTTATAACCCGCTTTTGGCTAAAGATAATGAAAACAGAGTTACTATTCAAAAAGACAGAATTGAATACTGGCTTGGTGTTGGTGCGATACCAACTGAAAAAGTTGCTAAATTTCTTATTGCGCTTGGGGTCAAGGGCGCTGAAAAACACGCTCCTAACTATAAGCCTAAGCAAAAAGGTGAAGGTCTTAAAAAGAAAGCGTTAGAAAAGATTGCAAAAGAAAAAGAAGCTGCTGAAGCTGCAGCTGCTGAAGCTGCCGCTGAAGCAGAGGCTAAAAAAGCTGAAGAAGCTGCCGCTGTAGAGGCCGCTAAGGCTGCTGAGGAAACTCCGGCTGAGTCAGTTTCCAAAGAACCAATTAAGGAAGAATCTACTCCTGAAAAAGAAGACGCAAAAGCGGAATAAATTTCTTGTTACAAAAAAATTTCAAAAATGCTTGTGACCAATAGGTAGCAAGCATTTTTTTTTACAAATTTGGTAGATTTTGGAAAAGCGTTTAGCTAAAAGTTGAGCAATTATTAATTTCAAATAGGTAACGCGATGAAATCGTTTGATAAAGTATTAATTGCTACCGGCAATAAAGGAAAGTTTGTAGAAATTGAGGCTCTATTAAAGAACATTGGTATTAAATCGGTTGGAATATGGGAGTTTGATAACTTGGAAGAACCTGATGAAAATGGTGATAGTTTTGCAAAAAATTCTTTAATTAAGGCCAAATATTATGCCACAAAAACTGGCCTGGTTGCTTTAGCTGATGATTCTGGAATTTGTATTGATGATTTGAATGGTCAGCCCGGCATTCATTCGGCGCGATTTGCTGTTGATGTTAATACCAATAAAACTGATTTTGATTACGCTTTTCGCAAAATTTTTAATAATTTGAAGGCAAGGAACGTTGATTTAATATCACGTCCTAAAGCGCATTTTATTTGTAATTTAACAATTTTTGACCCTAAAAATGACTTCCACATTAATTTTGAAGGACGCGTCGATGGATATTTAATTTATCCACCAAGAGGCGAGATGGGTTTTGGTTATGACCCAATATTCATTAAAGATGGGATGGAAAAAACTTTTGGAGAAATTGACCGTTTTGAAAAAGATAAAATCTCCCATCGTGGTGATGCCTTTGTAAAACTAGTTAATTATTTTCAAGGCTAGGCACTTGTAATTTTATCATTAAAGATTAAGTACAAAGCATGAATTTCAGAACCAAGATAAAATTATTTTACGTTTAAACGCACCCTGCTTCTAGCCTTTATTATCAGGGTTTAATTTCTTGCAGGTACCTGCAAAAAGTTTTAAAAAATAGAAAAAATGAGCAAAAGAGATTATTACGAAATATTAGGAGTTAGTAAAAGTTCTTCGGGAGATGAAATAAAAAAAGCCTATCGTAAATTAGCAATGAAATACCACCCCGATAGAAATCCCGGAGATAAAGAAGCTGAAGCAAAATTTAAAGAAGCAACAGAAGCCTACGAAGTTCTAAAAGATGACCAAAAAAAAGCGGCGTACGATCAATATGGTCATGGTGCCTTTGAACAAGGTGGCATGGGTGGCGGCTTTAGCGGTGGCGGCGGATTTGATTTTAATGATATTTTTGGCAATTTTTCTGATATTTTTGGTGACTTTGGCGGTGGTAGTAGAGGTCAAAATAAACGATCTTCTGCTATTAGGGGGGCTGATATTAGGTATAATTTAGAAATTTCACTTAAAGAAGCTTTCGAAGGACTAACGGAAAAAATTTCTTTTACCATTGCGTCAAAATGTGAAAGCTGCGATGGAACCGGAGGAAAAAATGGTGCTAAACCGGTTGAATGTTCAACTTGCAAAGGGCGAGGAAAAGTTAGGGCGCAACAAGGTTTTTTTATTGTCGAAAGAACTTGTACAACTTGCGCTGGTGCTGGGCAAGTTATTAGCGATCCATGCGATGTTTGTCACGGCGAAGGCCGGGTTAATAAAAAGCGCACCTTATCTGTCAAAATTCCAGCTGGCGTAGAAGATGGTAACAGAATCAGATTATCAGGAGAAGGAGAAGCGGGGCAAAGAGGTGGACCAAATGGCGACCTGTACGTTTATGTAACAATTAGAAGTCACGAATTATTCATTCGACAAGGTGATGACATTACTATTGAAGTTCCTATTAAATTCACAACTGCAGCTCTTGGTGGTTCAGTTGAAATTCCAACAATTGACGGTACAAAAGCCAAATTACAAATTCCTGAAGGTTCACAAAACCTTGATACGTTTAGGTTAAAATCAAAAGGAATGTCAGTGATGAATTCTGGCGGAAGAAGGGGCAATATGTACGTAAAAATCAATATTGAAACCCCCGTAAAACTCAGTAAAGAAGAACGAGATTTGTTGGAAAAACTCGATAAATTAATGGAAGATAAGAAAAATAATCCCCTTTCTAGTAAGTTTTTTAAGAAAATTGCGGATTTTTTTAAATAACTTCCCAAAGAAAATCTCATTTATCTTGACGAGAGTGGATTCGATCTAAATATGAAAAAAGAATATGGTTGGGAGATAAGAGGAAAAAGGCTTTACGACAATAAAAGTGGTAACAGAAAAAACAAAAGAATCACGGTTATTTCGGCTTATTCAAATAAAACAAAGCAACTAATCGCTCCATTTTGAAGGAAATACCGACACAGAAATTTTTAGGAATTCTTAATTCCAGAGCTAAAACCCAATCAAACCATCATAATGGATAATGCCACTTTCCATAAATCGCAAAGAACAATAGAGCTTATAAAATCAGCAAATTGTAACATTGCCGTATCTTCCCCCATATTCTCCCGACTTCAATCCAATTGAGCAAAAATGGGGACATGTAAAAAATTCTGTAAAGAAAATCAGGGATATATTTGAGGATTTTAATGAATGTTTGGAGAAGGTTTTATGCTATCGATAGATAGTTTATTTGGTATAATTAATTTTTTATTTTAAAAAAATTTTCATAACTTAAAAAATCTGCTATCAATATCAAGATTTAATTGATTCACTTCACTAAGAAAATTAGAGAGATCTTCCAAGAAGATTGCGGAGGATTTTTTATTAAATTATTTTTTTCTTCCACCCCCCTACGCGCTTAGATAGAGACTTTAGCTGCCCACAAGCTGCCATAGCGTCCTCACCTCTGGTCTTTCTAATTGGGGCAATTAGGCCAGAATTTTTAAGGATTTTTTGAAAGTTTAATATTTGATTATGCTGGGTATTAGAATATTCACACCCCTCCCAGCCATTAAAAGGAATCAAGTTTATTTTGGCATTGACATTATGTTTTTTAATGAGCTTTACCAATTCATTAGCATGCGTTTTTGAGTCATTAACTCCTTCTAGCATTACATATTCAAACGTAATTTTTTGTCCGGGATTTTCTTGATTATATATTTTGCAAGATTGCAATAACGCATCTAAAGGATATTTTTTATTAATTGCCATAATGTCAGTTCTGAGATCATCATTAGCGCCATGTAATGAAATTGCCAATCCGGTTTTTAGTTCCTTTGAACATTTTAAAATTTCTGGCACTAAACCAGAAGTTGAGATCGTAATTTTTTTATTTGAAAAAGCCAAACCATCTTCATCAGTCAAAATCTCTACAGACTTTTTGACATTGTCATAATTAAAAAATGGCTCACCCATTCCCATGTAAACAATATTTGTTACTTTTTGATCCAGTAATTTACGTGCCATCATCACTTGCGCCACTATCTCATGAAATTCTAAATTTCGAACCCAAGTTTGAGTTCCGGTGTGACAAAATTTACACGCCAGCGTACAGCCAACCTGTGAAGAGATACATAGAGTTCCTCTTTTTTCTTCAGGGATAAAAACTGTTTCAATTTCTCTGCAGTCATCAAATTTAAGCAACCATTTTCTGGTTTTGTCTTTTGATAACAAATCTGTTGAAACCGTCGGTAATGTAATTGAAAAATGTTGCTGTAATTTTTGACGAATTTCTTTAGACAGATTAGTCATTTGCGCAAAGTCACTCACGTCTTTTTGGTAAAGCCATTGCCAAATTTGTTTGGCGCGAAATTTCTTTTCACCTAAAGATTCTAACTTTAATATTAACTCTGATTTTGTTAGGTGGAGGATATTTATCATCAAACTAGTAAAAAATTAACTAGAAATTACCTTATTTTGAATAGCAAAAATATCTTTAGCAGCTTTTTTAGCTAAGTCATACATTTTTGTTAATTGCTCAAAACTCATTGATTTATCTTCAGCAGTTCCCTGAACTTCAATCAAGTCAAAATTATCGTTGATGACAAAGTTTGTATCTACTGAACAGCCACTATCTTCAATATAATCCAAATCTGCTACTATTTTATCTTTGTATATTCCGCATGACAAAGCGCAAATTTGTGAGATGATTGGATCTTGTGGGATAACTCTTTCTTTTAGGAGCCTTTGTACCGCCAACGCTAACGCTACGTAACCACCCGTTATTGACGCACATCTCGTGCCACCATCTGCTTGGATTACATCGCAATCAATAATAATTTGACGCTCTCCTAATAATTTTTCATTAACACAAGAACGTAGCGACCTGCCTATTAGTCTTTTGATCTCCATGGCGCGACCATTTGGCTTTGAAGGGTCTTGGCGCATACGGCTATGAGTAGATCTGGCTAACATATTATATTCTGCTGTTACCCAACCCGTACCTTTATTTCTTAAAAATGAAGGTACTTTTTCTTCTACTGAGGCAGTGCAAATTACATGAGTGTTCCCAAACTTTATTAGGCACGATCCTTCTGCGTGAATGTTAATATGAGGAATGATTTCTACGTTTCTGATTTGGTCTAGTTTTCGTTTAGAAGGTCTCATTGAAATATTGTTTTGTTATTTGATATTGCAAAGGCATGAATCTGTAATCGCAGTTACAAACTGCAACCAGCACTTAGTGTAATGTCAGTAATATAGAAGCAGTTATGCGCGTCTGGCGAGTTGAGGCTTTTCATAAGACCCAACTCTAACACTCATTTCTTTTCGCTATACCAATTCTCCTCTTTATTTGGTATTATCTATCTAAATAAAATCAAACTTAGCTTCACCACTTCTTGATGCCCTTTTTCTAGCATTTGGATCTAGAAGTTTTTTTCTTAGTCTAATCGATTTTGGAGTCACCTCTACTAACTCATCATCACCAATATATGTAATCATTTCTTCTAGGGTTAACTTTTTTGGTGGACTCAGTCTAATTGCCTCATCAGTTCCGGAAGCTCTGATGTTTGTAAGCTGCTTTCCTTTTAGCACATTTACTTCTAGATCACCTTGCTTGGAATTTTCACCAACAATCATACCCGCATAAACCTTGTCTTGAGGTTTAACAAATAATGTTCCGCGATCTTGAAGATTATAAAGCGCATATCCCACTGCCTCGCCTGGATCGGTTGCAATTAATGCACCTGGTTTTGAAGCCGCCATTTCACCTTTGTAAGGACCATATTCGTGAAATATTCTGTTTAACACACCCGAACCTTTAGTATCAGTTAAGAATTCACTTTGATAACCAATTAGGCCACGAGATGGAACGTGGAAGATAACCCTTGTTTTACCACCCGATGATGGCTTCATTTCGATCATTTCACCTTTTCTTTTGGAAAGTTTTTCTACTACCGATCCACTATGCTCATCGTCAACATCAACTACCACTTCTTCATATGGCTCTAATATATTGCCAGCTTCGTCTTTTTTAAATAGCACTCTTGGCCTAGATACAGAAAGCTCGAATCCTTCACGGCGCATATTTTCAATCAATACACCTAATTGTAATTCACCCCTACCACCGACTTCAAAAGCGTCTTTACCTTCTGATTCTTTAACATTAATTGCGACATTTGTTTCTGATTCAGCAAAAAGACGGTCACGAATCATTCTAGAAGTGACTTTACTACCTTCGGTTCCAGCTAATGGAGAGTCATTTACTCCAACCGTTATCGCCATTGTAGGTGGGTCAATTGGAGTGGATGCGATTGGCTCTGCAACCGATAAGTCACACAGAGTGTCGGATACAGAAGCCTTTTCTAAACCAGCAATTGAGACAATATCTCCGGCTTGCGCTTCATCAACAGGAACTTTATCAACCCCTCTAAAAACATGAAGTTTTGTTAACCTACCCTGCTCCACTACTTCGCCTTGCAAATTTAGCGCCTTGAAACTCATTAAATTTTTTGCCGTTCCAGAATAAATTCTTCCCGTCAACATTCTACCAAAATATGGACTTTTATCTAGCAATGTCGCTAGAACTTTTAGGGGGCCATTTTTATCAAATTTTGGCGGCTCAACATGTTTTAAGATTAAATCGAATAAAGGTGACAAATCTTTTTTCTCATCCTTGTCTAAATCTTCAACACACCAACCATCTCTACCAACGGCATAAAGCGCTGGAAAATCGCATTGCTCTTCCGTTGCATCTAGTGCTACGAATAAATCAAAAATTTCATCTAAAACTTCATCAGGTCTAGCGTCATTTCTATCGATTTTATTGATGATAACAATTGGTTTTAAACCAAGAGCCAAGGCTTTTGCTAATACGAATTTAGTTTGCGGCATCACGCCCTCAGCCGAGTCAACAAGAAGTAGGGCGCTATCAGCCATACACAAAACCCTTTCTACTTCACCACCAAAATCGGCATGTCCTGGGGTATCGATAACATTAATTTTTTGATCCTTCCACATTAGGGAAGTACATTTAGCCAAAATAGTGATGCCACGCTCTTTTTCTAGATCGTTAGAGTCCATCACTCTAGTATCAACTTGCTGGTTGTCACGAAAGGTTCCGCTTTGGTGAAGCATCGCATCAATCAATGTAGTTTTACCGTGATCAACGTGTGCAATAATTGCAATATTTCTAAAATCAGTCATTTATTTGTTGGAAGTAATTGAAAATGAAGGGCGCAAGCTAGATTGTATCAAGTTAAGAGTCAAGGTTTAAGTCAGATAGGTTCAGATCTTTAAGGCTCTCAAACTTCATGATTAGAAGATGGAAATTGTTGCGATTTGACTTCTTGCTTGTACGCTTTGGCGGCGTTATGAATTTGGTCAGCTAGATTAGCGAATTTTTTAACAAATTTTGGAGTAAATTCTTGGTTTAGACCCAACATATCATCAACTACCAATATTTGACCGTCACAATTTTTTGAAGCACCTATACCAATTGTCGGTATTGAGACTTGTTTCGTTATTTCGTCGGCTAGTTTTGCTGGCACCGCTTCTATTACTAGCGAAAATACTCCTACTTTTTCTAATTTTTTGGCTGTATTGATAATTTCTTGTGCTGATTTTTCATCCTTACCTTGATATTTATAGCCACCTAATTCTCTGACATGCTGGGGCAGCAAACCAATATGACCCATCACATTGATTCCATTTTCAACGAGAAATTTGGCCGTCTCAACTAATGCTGGTGTGGTTTCTATTTTTATAGCATCGCAATTAGTTTCTTGGACCACTTTTCTGGCTGCTTCTAAGGCTTGTTCTTTACTATTTTCATAAGTATTTGATGGCAAATCCACTACTATAAATGCCTTATTTGTTGCCCTTGTGACGGCCCGGCCGTGATTGATCATCATATCAAGAGTGACGTCTAGAGTATCTTTATGGCCATAAATTACCATTCCCAAGGAATCACCCACTAAAATAATATCGCAAATTTCATCTAATATTTTAGCAACCGGAAATGAATAAGCGGTAAGGCAAGTGAGTTTTTGTTTATTTTTCAAGCTTTGTAAATGTTGCAGCGATAGTTTCATTTTATTATTTACTTCACATCGTTATTTTCAAAATCCTCAGGGATCTGAATTCCCTGTCTTCTAAGGACTGATTTTGCCTTATTTAACCTTTCTTTTCTGATTTGTTCAAGAGTTTTATTGTCCAGTGTATTTTGTGGGGTGACTTCTTCATCCGCACTACCATCTTGCGTCTCAACTCCCCCCTCTTCTTTTGCCAGGGTCTTTTCAATCTTTTTTAGGCCCAAATATTGCAAAACCTGATCGTAATTTGCCGTGTAGAGTAGATCTCCAAATTTACCACTAATATTTGTTGCCACCGCAATTGGGGTTAATTTTTTCCTAGATCCTGTCATGAAGATTGTATTAAATGCTAAGTCAACTTCTTCATTTACTAGCGTGATATTTCCGATTAAAACACTATTTGAAAGTATCCCCTCCACTTTTGACTCAACTTTTGCATTTCCTTTTCTAAATATAACCGAGCCAACAGCATTTTTGAAACGGGTATTAGAATTTTCATTATCCACTATTTTTTCTGGAGCCTTTAACGCTTCGATATTTTTCCTTGGAAAAAACATTTTACGTATCAAGTTATTTAAACCATATCCACTAACCTCAGGAGCGACTGAGTTAAACTTCAATTCACCGTCAATATTTTGTACGAATGATTTAGTATCGCCACCAAACGAACTAATAGCCATTGAGGCGTTGAAGACGGCATCCAGTTTGTGAAGATTGAACAATTCCGATCCCATCGGCTGGATTCTGGCATTTTTTAACAGCGCCGTTCCGCTTAACGTTTTGATTTTCTTGAGACCAATTGTTCCTTCATATTGAAAATCTGTATTGCCTGATTTAGTGGTTATTAACACATTATCCAAAACTCCATTATTTAACTTTGAATTAAACTTAAAATTCTCTAAAAGTTGATTTTTAAGACGCATTTTTTCAATAGCCACCCGCAATTCTCCACTAAAGCCATTTAACGATACAAAATCGAAAAATTGGTCAAAAGCATTTTTCTTCAATATAGTATTTGCATCTATGATTGAGCCTTTATCCATAATAGCACCATCTTTATTCGAGATATATTTGACTTTGTCTTCCTTGGAGCCTTCACTAAATAGTGCTAAATTCTTTGTATATAGGCTTAATGATAGCTCTGGAGTCGACTTGCTAATATCAACAACAAAATTCATCCTTGAATTATGAGATTTGGGCGCAATAACAACGTTATCTAAAATAATTTTTCCTCTTTTAATTTGCACATTCGCTGTATTATCAAAAAATTCTTTTTCATCATAGCTAATTTTATCAAGCTTTAATTCTAGACTTGTTTCGTATGATAGGTCATTGAGCCAAAAAACTTTTTCTATTAGCGAACCTTTGTGGGTATATTCTTTGATGTTAAAATTTTTAACCTGATCTTGGATATTAATGTTATTAATCCTGAACTTTCCTTTCAAAAGGGGTTTTTTATCTACAATTGCAAAATTCAAATTTCCCGATAATTCAGTTTCATCTTCATTAAGATTTATGAATAAATTTTCCAAATCCATCTTACTTGGCAATAATACTAAATTAGAATATAGCTTATATTTTGAAATAAAATTTAGTTTTAGCCCATTATTTTGACTCACTCCCCTACTTAAAATTCTCTCGGGATCTTCTCCGGAAACATTGATCTTGCCAACGAATTTCGGAACTCCTCCGCTACTATTTAGCTCACCATTGGCATGAAATTTACCGTTACCTGGAAACGAAAAAGAAATAGGATTAAAAATTAACTGTCCGTAATTATGAGAATTTAAATAAATGTTTAAATCTCTCAATGTGGTCGACTTATATACCGCTAAAGCTGATTTTATTTCTAACGTTAAATCAAAATCTTTTTTAAAAATTTCTGGAGCATTCCCCACAAAAAATGTTTCTACCTTATCAATTCCAAATATTGGGTTTGCTTTTTGGTCCGCTTCTTTTTCTTCTACTTTGACATGAGATGTGGACCACATAGCATCAACATCTATGTCCTTAATATCTAATAATATATCAATAATGGGTACCGTCGAAGACTTATAAATACTAACAGATCCTGAACCATTAATGATGGGCGATACTATTTTTAAATCATCTACAAACGAACCATCTTTATTACTGCTTATTTTGGCGTTTATTTTTATGAGGGGTGTATTATTTTTTAATTTAGCAGCAAATGCACTTTTAGCTCCAACATAGCTCAAATAAAAATCTTTCAAATCTTTGATTTCGGATATAAACGAACCTCTAATCTCAAAATTTTCACCCAAACCCTCAGGGCTAGCAAGATCTCCATCAAATCTAAAATTAAGGGATGGAGACTTAATTTGTAGATAGGAATCCGATTTATCTTCTATTTTTTTATCAAAAACCAATTTGGTTTCGAAGGATGTTAGAATATCTTCAACAACAAAATATCCATCAGATTTTATTTTATTGCTACTAATATCAATGTCACAATTCAGAGAGTTATATTCTCGTTTATTGTCATAAACATCGTACGTTATTATCTTGGCATTTGATATGTTGATTCTAGGAAATTTTTTCAAAGAAAAATCTGACTTAGCAACTTTTGCAAGGGATAGAGAGCTTAAATTGATACCAGAAGCTGATTTATCGACCTTATTACTGATATTTTGATATTTATTTTTTAAAGCGAGTTTAACATTTTGAATGTCGTACCCTTCTGATTCTTGATTATATGAACTTATATATTTCTTTTCGACTATAAGGTCTGAAAACTTTATCTCTTTTATAGCAGAACTTTTTGAAGAATAGAAAAATCTCAGTTTTATCTCAGCTTTTTTTGCATAAAGGTTGTAGCTATATTTAGAATTTGGCAAACTATAGTTGAGAATTAAGATATCCCTGGCAATAATTTTTGGAGATGGCAATATCTCAACATTCATATCTCCTTTAATCAAGACATCTTGACCTAACACCTCTTTGAGTTTTTTTACACTACTTCCCTTTAAGGCATTGTTATTTACTAGAATAGGAAGAAACAGAAGAATGGCTAAAAACAAAAAAAGAAACGCCAAGGAATATCTAGCCGGCTTATTTTGAAGAACTTTATCTTTCAAACTCGCCAACTTATCAAGTAATTCTTTTTGCTCTTTTATTTGCTCTTCTCCTACACTCATTTAAGTTTATAGTTTTTAATAAAATCATAAACTAGGCTAGCGTTAGTTTTTATTGTGTAATTGTAATAACACAACAAAATAAATACGATGATTGATGACGCAAATAAACTGAAAATATATATTTCTCTTCGTGGAGAATGACTGATATTACCATTACCCATTTTAAGGTTTGATTTTGTTTTTTTATGACTATCAAGCGAGTTTAAATCTTTAGCTTTTTTAGCAATCGTTTTTTTATCAATCCCAACTATTCTCGCATATCCAGCAATTATTCCAGGCAAGTAAAGATTCTTAGAAATATTAGTGAGATCGTTACGCTCTATTGACAAAATGTCTCTTGCTTTAACGTTCAACTCTTTAGCAATAAAGTCAACGCACAGACCTAAGTCATTTCGCTTAGTATATAGCATTTTGCCCAAACTATAATCGCCTTCTTTTATCGTATTATTTTTTTGCTTAGTCATTCATTATCTTAATAATTTTAGAAACAGAATCTTTGGGCGTGATATAAGAAGAATTGTGCGACATTTTTTTTAATGTTGTACTATCTTGTATCAGCCTCGTTATTAAATCTGAGAACTCGTTAATTTTTAGATTTTCTTCTTTGATTACGATTGCGGCCCCTTCTTTTTCTAGATAATTAGCATTTTTTTGCTGATGATTATCCGCAGATTTTGCAAATGGTATCAAAATCATTGGTTTTTTTGCAGCACAGAACTCAAATAGAGATGATGAGCCAGCTCTGGCAATAATTAAGTGAGATTCTTTAATAATTTGAGGCATATCATGAAAAAAAGAATCAATGATAATATTAAGATTATATGATCTATATTGTTCAAAAGTTGACTTTGTCAGCTCTGGCCTACATTGCTGCGTTATAACAATGTTTGCTTTAATGTCATCTTTGAGATTGAAAAAAGCTTTTGGTAGTACCTCGCTAAATATCTTGGCTCCACCAGAACCCCCAATGACTAATATTTTAAATAAATCTCTTTTTATTTTTTGTGGCTCAAAATCAGATTTCAAAATAACATTATAGCCCATTTTATTGTCTTTTCTAAATTCTGGATATTTTATCACCGGTAGTTCATATTTTAAATCATTGAGGGCCAATATTTCTTTTCGGACCGGATTTCCAGTTAGGATGGTTTTGTTTTCTATTGTTTTTGGAAGGCCATCCGTACTAGGAAATGATAACGCTATTTTATAGGCATATTTTGCAAAAATTCTATTTACCTTACCTAAATGAGAATTTTGCTCATGAAGAATGATTTTTTTTCGCAATATCACCGATGCTACGAGCATAGGAAAAGTAGCGTAGCCACCAAAAGCAATAATATATTTTGGGCGCACCCATAAGAGACAGCATAAACTTTGCATTATTCCTAAAGATATTTTTATTGCTGCCTTAATTAATTTTGCCGGAGACTTCGATATTTGCGATGACATGATAATGCGGGATTTAAAAACATCATCTTCTCTGATGTAGCCCTTAAGTTTACAATCTCCAAAGAATGTTGTTGTGTAATTTTTTGATAATTCTTCACTCACACATCTTGCCGGTATTATATGGCCTCCCGTTCCACCAGCTACTATGAAAATATTTTTCTTTAAAGAAGGCATATTTTAAATTTTTAAATTTTGTTCAACTATGAATTTACTATATTCACAGTATCGTTTATTTTATATTATTTATTGACAAATGAGCCCCGGCTTTTAGTTTTAGGGGATCTGCGAGTTTTTAATCTGAATAGTAATTATTTACGGTATAGATATGGTTAAACATTTTATCGATCTTGATGATATAAGTTCAAGTGATTTACGCGAAATTATTGAATTAGCAAAAAAATTAAAGAAGGAATATAAGGATAAAGGTAGAGCCTTCAGGGGTCACAGCGAATTATTAGCGCACAAAAACCTAGCGATGATTTTTGAGAAAACCTCTACAAGAACGAGAGTTTCTTTTGATGTTGGCTTTAATCAGCTTGGCGGTAATGCGATTGTTATGAACAAAACCGACATGCAACTTGTAAAAGGCGAAAGCGCTTCTGACACCGCAAAAGCATTATCAAGATATGTTGATGGCATTATGATTAGAGCAATCTCACATGATACAATTGTTGATATTGCTAAATATTCTGATGTACCGGTTATTAACGCTTTATCTGATTTTTCTCATCCTTGTCAAATTATGGCTAGTATAATGACGATTGAGGAAACTTTAGGAACAAGCATAGAGGGTAAAAGACTTTCTTGGTTCGGAGATGCTAATAATGTTTTAAATTCTTATATACATGGAGCTAAGAAATTTAGCTATGAGCTGACAATGGCAGTTCCTACTAATTCAGACTTAAAAGAGTTTGATTTGTGCGATGTAGAAATCAAAAAAGCGCAAGATTCTGGAGCTAAAGTAACGGTAGTAAATGATCCAAAAGAGGCTGCTAAAGATGCAGAGGTTGTGATCACGGATACTTGGTTTTCTATGGGCGACGAAACTGAACACAATGACGCTCTTAGACAGAAGAAAATCAATGTTTTAAAACCATATCAAGTTAATTCCGACATAATGTCTTTAGCCTCTGATAATGCTATATTTACTCACTGCTTGCCAGCCTATCGTGAATATGAAGTAACATCAGAAGTTATTGATTCTGAGGCTTCGGTAGTATTTGATGAAGTTGAAAACAGATTACATATCCAAAAAGCTATCTTGCTTTGGACTATGGGCGACAAGTAACTATCTATTGTTAGGACTTAGTAAAAAAATAAACTAGGTTAGTTTTTCTTATCTTTCGCTCTAGACACCAAAGATCTATTCCCATTACCGCGTGACTTGTTCTGAAATACATTAAGAATTTTTTCTACATCACCAAAGGGCGCCGCAAAGAAAGAAAAAGAATCCATAATCTTGACATCGTCGATTTTATCTTGGCTAACGCCGGTTTCTTTTTGAATAAATTCAACCAATTTTCTTGGACTCATACTATCTTTTTTACCCTTGGCAATGAATAGTCTGGCCGTACCTTTTCTATCAACGTATCCTCTCTTGGAACCCTTGCCAATTGGTCTAAAGCCGCTCATCCCACGATCATCGTAATAATAATCCTTGTTCTTTTTATAAGAAGAGACATCATCAATCTTATTGTAACTGCTCTCATTTAGCTCGTCTTTAAACGCCAATTTAAGCAATGCAGTTAGTACTATTTTTGGATCATCATTTTCATTTAGAATTTCTGAAGCAACCTCGTTTAAATCATCAAAGTTATTATCTTTTATAATTTTTTCTAAATCACTTTTAATTCTTTGTTTTTTTGACTCAATTACTTCCTCAATATTAGGCACTTTTTGCTTAGTAATTTTAGTATTAGCAATTCTTTGAATTGAAGTAAGCTTACGATATTCTGACGGAGTGATTAAGGTAATTGCCGTACCACTTTTTCCTGCCCTTCCAGTTCTGCCAATTCTATGAACATAGCTTTCTGGATCTTGTGGTAGAGCGTAATTTATCACATGCGTTAAATTATCAATATCAATTCCTCTTGCCGCAACGTCTGTGGCAACTAAAACGGTTACTCTTTTGTTTTTGAACTTTGAGAGTATTTTTTCTCTTTGGTTTTGGGATAAGTCTCCGTGAAGCGCTTCCGCTCTACAACCTCGATTTGATAATTTACTAGCAATTTCATCAACATCAATTTTTGTTCTACAAAAAACTACACCATAAAAACTTTGTTCAACATCGATAATTCTAAATAAAGCTTCGAATTTATCAGATTGAGATACTTCAAAATAGATTTGCTGAATATTATCTCGACCGATTTGCTCACTTGCTACGGATATTATTTCGTAGTTTTTCATGTAATTCTTAGCCAGCTTTTCAATATGAGAAGGCATCGTGGCTGAGAAAAGAATTGTTCTTCTATCTTGTGGCGCCGACTTTAGGATTTCTTCAATATCATCAATGAATCCCATATTTAACATCTCATCTGCTTCATCTAAAACAATATGTTGGATTTTTGCAATATTAAGAGTCTTGCGGCTAATATGGTCTAGAATTCTACCTGGAGTTCCAACAACAATATCTACTCCTCTGTTAAGTCTAGAAATTTGCCTTTCAATTGGCTGACCACCATAAATTGCTATTACTTTTATTTTTTTTCCTTCACAAAATGAGCTCAGCTCTTCTGTAACTTGAATAGCTAGCTCTCTGGTTGGAGCCATAATAAGAGTTTGGACATGACCAGCATTGCTTGTGATTTTCTCCACAATAGGAATACCAAAAGCAGCTGTTTTGCCTGTCCCCGTCTGGGCTTTACCAATCAGATCTAAATCTGATGACAATAAAAATGGAATTGTTTTTGCTTGGATTGGAGTTGGCTCTTCAAAACCTTTTTTATGAAGGCATTCTATCATCGCATCTGATAACCCTAATTCTCTAAACTTTACTAAATCTGTCATTGAATATGTTGTTTGTCACTTGGACACTTTATTAATAATGGGTCGGCAAGATATAAGGAAAGTTTTATAAGTCAAATTTATCACTAAAATTGCAAGATAATACCAGCTTTTATGATATGAAGATCAGTTTTATAGCGCAAATCATCGTAAATTCTTTTATGTCGATCTGGAATTTCAATATCTAAATCAACTTGTTGCCAATTATATTCTATATTGGCGCTAAGATTATCTATTATATTAACTTTTAAACCAGCACCAAAAAACCAATTTTGCGCATAATCTTGATGGGTTGTTTTTAGAATATTGCCACCTAATATTCCTGGTATTTCTTCCTTGGCCTTATATTTTAGTGTAGCGTAACCTAGCGTTAAATATGGGGATATGTCCCGCCCGCCACCAGAAAAAGAATTAATGTCATATCCAATATCCACCTTGGCACCGAATCGATGCTGAACTTGTATTGATGAAGGATCTCTAGGGTTTCTTTTTTTACTTCCAGACTCCTCTCCTCCAAATGAATTTTGTTCATAAAAAATGCCTGGAGCAATGAAAAAATTATTCATATTAGCGGCATATTTTAGATCCAAAGAAGCACCATGCATATTATAGTAATATGGCTTAATTCTGTTAGCTCCAGGAGTAACAGAATTATTATACTCAACAATTTCTTTATATCTTGCATGTGTTAACACATAATTAATACCAACCAAAGCACCTTCAGTCTTAGCATAAGAGCTACCAATAGTCATTGGCGAGATTAATAGGGATAATAAAATCAGTAGTTTTTTCATAGAATAGTTTATTTAATATTTGTTCCAACTGCCTGGGAAATAGTTTTATAGCCGTCTTTTAAAAGCATATCATTAAGATCTTTTTTTATTTTTTCAACCAAAGAAAATCCTTCATAGATAAAAGATGAATATATTTGTACGAGACTAGCACCATTTTTTATTTTTTCATAAACATCGCTAGCGTTTGATATTCCACCCACCGCTATTATTGGCACTTGCTTGTTGGTGTATTGGTAAAAGTTTTTTAGCACTTCATTGGATTTTTCAAATAATGGCTTTCCACTTAAGCCACCCGCCTCGCTCTTATTTTTACTTTTTAACTTAAGATTTCTATCAACGGTAGTATTAGAAATTATTACTCCATCAATTTTGTTTGCTAAAACCACTTCAGCAATGTCCTTAATCTCTTTTATATCTAAGTCAGGAGCTATTTTTAGTAAAATTGGAGTATATTTATTTTCTTTCATTTCTTCTTTTAGCGATATTATCTTCGCTAAAAAATTATCTAAATTTTCTTTATGTTGAATATTTCGTAGATTTTTAGTATTTGGAGATGAAATATTAATAGTGATATAGCTAGCTTTGCTGTAAAATCTCTTAAGCAAGATTAAATAATCCTCTAAATCGTCTTGAGTATCTTTATTTTTACCTATATTAATTCCTACAACGAGCTCACTACTTTTTTTCGCATTAATATTTTTTTCAAAATTATCCGCTCCCAAATTATTAAAACCCAGCCTATTGATAACTCCCTTATCCTCTTTAAGACGAAACATTCGCGGCTTAGGATTTCCGCTTTGCGGTTTTGGGGTAACCGTTCCTGTTTCGACAAAACCAAAACCAAAACTCTTTAAACTATTAAAAACTTCGGCATTTTTATCAAAACCAGCAGCCAAGCCAATCGGATTATCAAACTCTATATCAAATATTTTAGTTTTTAGGGAATCATATTTCTTGGGATAGGAAAATAAAGATACGGTATGCGGCAAGAATTTCAAAAAAACTATCGCCAAGTTGTGAGCTTTTTCAGCAGGTAATAAAAAGATTAATGGTCGAAAAATTTTATATATTCTCATGGGCTAAGTCTTTAGAGGGAAGCAACATAATAGGCAAGAAAGTCAAGAATAAAATTATCAAACTCAGATTATTGGTGAGCATTTTATGTTTAACGAGATGTTGTAACTTTTGTATTTTCCTTGATTTTACAAGCGCGATGTTAGATTTATCCTTCTTTAGTTGCGCTTGATGAATGACCCGATTCTTTGATGAGGCACTATCGAGATATGGTATTGCAAACAATAAAGAAATAAACGTGATCGATAAAAAGGTAATGTGAATTTTCGTAACTCCGACAGTTTCTTTGTTCTCAATTAATGTTTTCGAAAATAAAGAATTTGCGATTACCAACATCACAAATAAAGCAAACGATATTTTTAGAAATGAGGGATCCTCACCAAAAGTAGAAATATTGATGATAATAAAAAAAATAATAGATAGATAAATTACTACCATTGAAGCAAAGTTGGACCTAACAAAGAAAATCGCAGAAATATTGGCAATAACAAAAGCTAAATATGCTACGATTTCTATATTAAATTCCATTAGTCACGCAATAATTCATTAACCGAAGTTTTAGATCTGGTTTTTTCGTCAACTTTCTTGACGATTACGGCAGCATAAAGTGATAAATCTTTGGCGCCTTTATTTGAGGCTATATTTCCCGGAACAACAACTGAATATTCAGGAATCTCTCCATAATAAATTTCACCACTTTCTCGATCAATAATTTTGGTAGAGGCTCCAATATAAACACCCATTGAGATTACTGCACCTTTTCTTACTCTAACGCCTTCAGCAATTTCACTTCTGGCACCTACAAAACAGTCATCTTCAATAATGACCGGATTTGCTTGCAACGGCTCTAGGACACCACCTATTCCTGCACCACCAGAAATATGACAATTTTTACCAATTTGTGCACATGAGCCAACTGTTGCCCATGTATCAATCATGGTTCCTTCATCAACATAGGCTCCTAGATTAACAAAAGATGGCATTAACACGACATTTTTAGCAATAAAAGCTGAATGCCTTACCACAGCACCTGAAACCGCTCTGAATCCCGCTTTTCTAAAATTTTCTTCAGTCCAATTAGCAAATTTGAGAGGAACTTTGTCAAAACTAACAATTGCGTCGCCATTTGAATTTGTTTTGGAGACGTAGTTGTCATTTAATCTAAAAGATAAAAGAACTGCTTTTTTTGCCCATTGATTTACTTTCCAACCATCATCATTTTTTTCACAAATTCTTAATTTCCCTGAATCAAGTTGGTTAAGCGTTTCGTTGACGGCGTCTCTAATTTCACCTTGAGTTGAAAAGTTAACGTCAGCGCGCGCTTCAAACGCTTTTTCAATAATATTTTCTAAGTTAGACATATTTGTTTTTAAGATAAATTAATAGCACTCGAGAGAGACACATAACGATGTATCAGTTAGTTATGATTTTTTACAAATCTTGATTGCCCCTTTTTTCTAAGAAGAATTGTTTTAGATGATTTATTTAAAAAATTCATCATTTTATTTTACTAGTCCCAACAAATTTTTGTATTGCTTTGGTAATTTTTGCCTCTGATTGCCCCTGATAAGAGTCAGAAAATAACGTCACAAATATCTCTTTTTTTGTCTTTTTAAATTGTTTTTTTGCGTCACTTCTTGCCTTCATTACAAAACCAAGTGCTAACCAAGATTTTATTTTTATTTCATGCGATGAAATGTGATTTTCATCAAATTTTAACGCTTTGTTGGCTAGGTGAATTGCGCTAATAAAACTCTTTTTTTCAAACGCTTCCGAAGCAAGAGCATTATTGACTAAAACGAATAATTCTATTAATTCGGGATCTTGCTTTAACATTTTTCTCTCTTTTAATACATCTTTAGCTTCTTGATATTGACGAAGGGCAATAAGGTCTCTTATTTTTAAATCTATTGCTTTTTTTAGAGTCTTACTTTGTGAATCATGAGGACTTTTTTCAATTATTTCATCGACTAAGTGTGAGATATTTGTTTTATCTTTTTTCTTCAAAGCTAACTCTAATTCACTGGCCAATATCAGAATTGATGATTCTGAATTTTCTAGCTTGCTAGCTATTTCTTGTGATTTTTTGTAATCTTCTAAACAGTAATATATTTTAGCTAATAAAAAGTCATTCAACTCTTCATTGTTGCTAGTTTTGGTAAGTTGCTTATGATTTTGTAATGCTTCTTTATTGTCACCATTTTCAAGATTTTGTAGGATGCTTAATATCATATTAAAAGACTGCTCATCTTTTTGTAGTAATTTTGATAATTTTTTTAGCTTATTTGGACTAAATAATGCTTTTAGATTTACACTAAATATCCCTGATATTATTTTCCAAAATATGGCGAGAGCTACGTAAAGCAATGCCACTATGATTAGTGACGTTAAAATATCTGTCTTGATCAAATATCCAAGCCACACTATCTCTAAAGACCCATTATTTTCGATCATCCACACTAATGCTGATGAGATGACAAATATTAATAATATTAAGATAATTAACCTAATCATTTATTGCTTATTTAAATAGTTTAAAATCTCGTTATCTATTCGCTGTAAGGCAATCATAAAGTTAAGATCCATTATTAAAGGCGCTGCAATTATTTTATATTCATTATCCATAGCCAATAACATTCTATTCGCTTTATGATAGTCATAATGTTGCAAACTTCTAGAAATTAACACTAGCTGTCCATCAATGTTATTTTCATTTGGACTATCAATTCTTCTTATAATTATTAGTTTAAATAAGTTTTCTTTTACTTTCTTTAAAAAGTTAGAATCCGCTATTATTTCTTTATTGGCAGCTATTTTGTCAGCTATTTGTTCAAACCTTGTTATTAATTCTTCTTGTGACACTCTGCCTCTGAGATGAGATTTTAAGTGAGCTAACTTTTCTCTTAAGAAAACATCATCTTGGCTTAGTAAATCAAAATTCTTCAATTCTTCATAGAAGTTTTTGGAATTAGAAAATATCTTTTGTCTTAAATGAACATAAGAAATAATAGTTGCCGTTTTTAGATTTTGATTATGTAGTTGCTCATATTTTAATTTTAGATCAGCAATTTCTTTTTCAAGATTCGTCATTTTATCTTCTTCGATGATTTTATCTTGATTTTTATTATTTGATAAATCTTCCAAATCAATTATTTTGACTTCGCTATCATCTTCGCTCAAATCAAAGATTTTACTTTCAACATTATCAAATTTTGCAACTTTTTTCTTAGCAATTTGTTCTTTAATGACCAAAACTCTTTCGTTAATAGCTTTTTTGTCTTGATAGTATTCATGTCCGTAAATTGCCATATAAAAAATAGCTGCTAATGCAAACAAAAAGAAGATTTTTTTGGCGAATTTCTTTTCTATATTTAATTCTTTAATTCTCTTAAGCATCTTTTTCATAAATAATGTTTTTGAAGAATATCTAATTCAGAAAAATTACTAATATTCTTAAAGTCTGAATTTTGAAATTCATCTGCAATCTTGTTAGATAAACATAAGATTTTTGCAAGCTTAAAATTATCTTTTAATTCTTGATTTTGGTTGACCAAGTTTAAGAAAATTTTAGCACTATTTTTAGAAAAAATTAGTATATAGTCAAATGTAACACCACAAATATCTTTGTTAATTTCAGTTCTTGGGTTGGTTTGATATGATACATATTGGCGAACCTTAATATTAAATTCTGCTAACTCCCTTTTAAAATCCAACGTTATTTTATCACCACATAAGTATAAGATTTCTTTATTTTCTTTATAATCAGAAATCACTAACTCTTTTAACGAATTTGCATCTTGATTTGGAGCAGTTTTTATATTGGTAAAGCCAGCATTTTTTAATTCTAGGGTAGTAAATTTGCCAACGGAAAAAATTCTAATATTTTTATCCAAACTAATTTCGGTGAGTGGAGCAACAACAATGGCGCTCGTGACTATTACTGCACCAAAATCTTGATCTGTTATGGTATTATTTAAATATTTAACATCGAATAAAGGAGAAAAATGCACGTGGTAATGATATTTCTTTAATATGCCTTCTAAATTTTTCGATCTTTTTTGGTCCTTAGTAATTAGAATTTTTTTACCGTTCATACGAATAAATTAATTGCGATGTAAAAAACACTCTGCTAGAGTCAGCGCCCTCTTTTTAATTTAAGAATAAATCCAATTCAAGTAAATCATGAATATACACGAATATCAGGCTAAAACTTTGTTGAAAAAGTTTGGCGTAGCAGTTCCGGTGGGTTATCCGGCATTCACAGTTGAGGAAGCAGTAGACGCGGCAAAAAAATTAGAAGCTGATGGTAATAAAGTTTTTGTTGTTAAGGCCCAAATTCACGCAGGCGGACGTGGTAAAGCCGGCGGTGTAAAAGTTGTTAAATCAGTTGCTGAAGTTAAAGAAAAATCTGAAGAAATTTTAGGAATGATCTTAAAAACTCATCAAACTGGGCCAGAAGGAAAAGAAGTTAAGAGACTTTATATTGAATCAGGTTCAAATATCAAAAAAGAATATTATTTATCGGCTGTCGTTGATAGACAAACTAAGTCTGTGGTTTTCATGGCTTCTACCGAGGGCGGAATGGAAATTGAAGAAGTAGCTGAAAAAGAGCCAGAAAAAATTATTACCACAACCATTGATGTTGCAACCGGAATCCAAGGATGCCACGCCAGAAAATTAGGTTTTGGCCTCGGTTTAAAAGGCGACACTCTAAAAAGTTTTATTAAATTAGTTTTTGCTTTATATAAAGCATTCAACGAAACAGACGCTTCTCAAATTGAAATTAACCCCCTAGTTGAAACTGAGGAAGGAGACATTATTGCACTGGATGCAAAAATTAATTTTGATTCAAATGCACTTTATCGCCAAAAAGAAATAGCCGAACTTCGTGACTTAGACGAAGAAGAACCTCTAGAAATTGAAGCGTCTAAATATGATTTAAACTATATCAAAATGGATGGTAAAATTGGTTGTATGGTTAACGGTGCTGGTCTTGCAATGGCGACTATGGATATTATTCAACTTTATGGCTCGTCTCCCGCTAATTTCTTAGATGTTGGCGGCGGTGCAACTAGAGAAAAAGTTACCGAAGCTTTCAAAATTATTTTATCTGATGAAAATGTTGAAGGTCTTTTAGTTAATATCTTCGGTGGAATTATGCGTTGTGACATTATCGCTAACGGTATTTTAGAAGCGGCTAAGGAGGTTAATCTCGACGTTCCTTTAGTTGTTAGATTAGAAGGAACGAATGTTGATTTAGGTAAAGAAATTTTAGCTAAATCTGATTTAGATATTATTGCTGCTGATGATTTAGCTGATGCAGCTGAAAAAATTGTCAACGCAGTTAAATAATCAAAATAGGAAGAATAAATGTCAGTATTAGTAAATAAAAACACAAAAGTAATTTGCCAAGGCTTCACAGGGGCACAAGGCACTTTCCACTCTGAACAAGCCATTGCTTACGGCACTCAAATGGTTGGCGGTGTAACTCCAGGAAAAGGTGGTCAAGAACATCTAGGTCTACCAGTTTTTGACTCAGTTTTTGACGCTAGAAAAAAAACTGATTGCAATGCATCAGTCATTTATGTTCCCCCTCCATTTGCGGCGGATGCAATTATTGAAGCTATTGAGGCAGGAATTGAATTGATCGTTTGTATCACGGAAGGTATTCCGGTTCTTGATATGGTTAAAGTAAAGAAAGCATTAGCTGGTTCTAATTCAAGATTAATCGGTCCAAATTGCCCAGGAATCATCACTCCTGACGAGTGTAAAATTGGTATTATGCCAGGCCACATTCACAAAAAAGGTAAAATTGGTATTGTTTCCAGATCTGGTACCCTTACTTATGAAGCAGTTCACCAAACTACAAAAGCGGGTTTCGGTCAAAGTACTTGTATTGGTATTGGTGGCGACCCAGTCAATGGAACCAACTTTATTGATTGTCTAGATTTATTCTTGGGGGACGATGAAACAGAAGCTATGATCATGATTGGTGAAATTGGCGGAACTGATGAAGAAGAAGCTGCTGAATTCTTAAAATCTGAAGCTAAAAAAGGTCGTAAAAAACCTTGCGTTGGCTTCATTGCAGGTAGAACAGCACCCCCGGGACGAAGAATGGGTCACGCTGGTGCTATTATTTCTGGCGGCAAAGGTGGCGCTGAGGATAAAATTGATGCCATGAAATCTGCCGATATCGCAGTCGCTGATAGTCCAGCGACTCTTGGAAAAACCATGATCGAATTATTAAAATAATTTCTCAAATGCCAGTCTAGTACTGGCATTTTTTCAACCACAAACTACAAAAATTATGAGCGATAGAAAGAAAGCATTAGATGCAGCATTAGCACAAATTGATAAAGAATTTGGAAAAGGCTCTGCCATGAAATATGGTTCAAAACCTATTCAAGATATTGAAGTTATCCCAAGCGGATCTCTATCTCTGGACGTTGCTCTTGGGGTTGGCGGCTATCCAAGAGGCAGAATTGTTGAAATTTATGGCCCAGAAAGCTCTGGTAAAACCACTCTAACCTTACATGCCATTGCTGAAGCACAAAAAAAAGGCCTGTCTTGTGCTTTTATTGACGCTGAACATGCATTTGATCCAGTTTATGCAAAGAATTTGGGTATTAACCTTGAAGAAATGATTATTTCTCAGCCAGATAATGGTGAGGCTGCTTTAGAAATTGCTGATACATTAGTTAGATCCGGTGCAATGGATTTAATTGTTATTGACTCAGTCGCGGCTCTAGTTCCGCAAGTTGAATTAGAGGGTGGAATGGGTGATAACCAGATGGGCTTACAAGCTAGATTAATGAGTAAGGCGCTTAGAAAACTAACCTCGACAGTTTCTAAGACAAATGCAACTGTGATTTTCATTAACCAAATTAGAATGAAAATTGGCGTTATGTTTGGTAATCCTGAAACAACAACTGGAGGTAACGCTCTTAAATTTTATGCCTCAGTCAGACTGGATATTAGAAAAGGAACTGCCATTAAAGATAAGGAAGAAATTCTAGGAAATGAAACGAGGGTAAAGGTAGTAAAAAACAAAGTAGCCTCTCCTTTTAGAACCGCAGAATTTGAAATAATTTATGGTGAAGGCGTTTCACGACTTGGTGAAATTGTTGACCAAGGCGTAAAACTAGACATATTAGAAAAATCTGGATCTTGGTACGCTTATGATTCAAATAAAATTGGCCAAGGAAAAGAAAATACAAAAAAATATCTTAAAGAAAATCCAAAAATAGCTGAAGAAATTGAAGTTAAAATTAGAAAAAAACTTTCTAAACAAACAGTTGAAGAAGCTGTTGAAGTAGAAGCTGAAGCTAAGAAAGCAGTAAAAACTTAAACTTTATATTTATTGTGGGCCGGGGTTTGCAACTCTCTCCTTCACAATATAACTACTAATATGCACCCGTGGCTCAACTGGATAGGTTTTTAACGTTAAAAAATTGATTAATAATCAATTTTAGTTAAAAACGGGTTCAGGAGTAAAACGACGCAAACCCAGACCATTAATTCTCTTCGAGCGAAAGCAAGAAAAGGAATTAATGGAAATTTAAGAAGAAGAGTAAATCTTTAGCTTAATAAATTATCTAAATGCACCCGTGGCTCAACTGGATAGAGCATCTGACTACGGATCAGAAGGTTAGGGGTTCGAATCCTCTCGGGTGCGCCATTACGATCTGCCTGAAGAAGCATCTCTGCTTTGTGTATCATGAGCTTCCGGGTTACTCACTCTCCAACTCTCGCCCTTGGGGGAGAAAACAGTAGCACTTTCAAGAAATCCTTTAGGCAAAGTGCCGTTTTCTAATGATTCTATTAGATTCGCTCCTTCTCTTGGGTGTATACTCATGCAGATAAACTCTCCATTAAATTTATGGTGAGTATAGGGTGGAAAATTTAGAGATAAAATTGAGTTTTTTGGGAACTCCAGTTTTACTTCACAATCCTTTCTATCGTCCGGGCTTTCAACTATACCGCAAAAATTAAGAGTTACTCCCGCTGTCTTATTGGTAGTAACTATATACAAACTTCTTTCGCCTGGGTGATAATGTGATTCTGTTCTTCGCTCAACTCCTAATAAATCTGTTTCAAAATTCATTAATGTACCACTGCTTCTATTATATTTTGTTGGTGAATATTTTTTTGCGGTTACTTCTTCATAAAAATATTCATTATTTTTATCTTCGTATATGGCTCTTTGTAAATTGATAGAAAGTATTTTTGCAGTCTCTGGTGGTATATCTATAATTTTCACTAAATTATATCTTGAAATATTTTCTTCAAAGGTAGGAACTTCCAATAATTGACTAGATGAAATGACGAACGATTGCTCATCTTTAGTATCAATTCTAAAAGGGACGTGTTCTTGTATATCAAGCACACCAAATGAATCTCTAGGTATGGAAAAGGTACCTTTTTTAACATCTCTTCTAATGATTCTGATCTCGATGCCGCGACACCCCTCTTTGCGTATTTTATGTCTATACCATCTTTTGAGAAAACCACTAATTGTCTCATTGTATCTTGAGGAGATAATGATATATCTTGATTAGCAATTTGAAAAACTTTTTTCTGTCTAGGATCTATTAACAAACCTTTAGGATATTTTTGTAATTTAGCTGGTATAACACTAAACCTATTAATTTCATCATTTTCAACATCTTTTATTTTTGTATATTGCATTGGCAAATCATCACCGGACTCACTGGAATATAATCGAGCTTGATATATTGACGCATATCCTATACCCATACCATCCAACATTGAACTTAAAGTGCGATTGATGTTTTGTCTCCTTGGTAACTTTGTAAAGTATGCTGTTCTCATTTTAATTAGGATAATATTTGATTTTTTTCTGCACTCCCTACATCTAGATTATTTCGCCAATAGATGTAAACTAAACAAGAATATTTAAATCTCAAAAGTTTGGCAAAATTATTATTGCACCTCTAATGGCTTGTAACTTTGTAGTAGTCGAACAAAATTTTCTAGGACGCCTTCTAATTTTTTTCCTTTTTTGATAAAAAAACCATAATCCATTTCAGGAAAATACTGAGTAATATGCATTTGAGATAAGTCTTTCTCTTCTTCCCCTTCCAAAACTATGTTAGATATCATTGCAACCCCCAAATCAGCTTTAACAAATTTCTTTAAAATTTCCCAATCAGACATCTCAAACTCAATTGACGAGCTTATTTTATGAGACTTAAGCAATTCTTCAAAACCTGGAAGAGTTATTAAATTAGGGTCGATTCTAAGTAGATTATATTTTGATACGTCTTTTAGTGTAATTTCTTTCTTATTTGCCAAGGCATGTTGTTTATGAGTAAGTAGAATTGGCTGATATTTTACCATTGAATAAAACTCTAATTCGTCTGGTATTTCATCTTGAGTTGTTGGATAAATTACAATATCGACTTCGTTATTTAGAATTTTATTAAAACAATCTTGTTTAGATAAGTTTCTTATTTTAAATTTTATTAACTTTTCATCTTCGCGAAATTTCTTTAGGTATTTTGGCAAAACATACGATATTACCGCATGATTTGATGCTATGGAAATTTGATTTTGTTGATTTCTCAAATTTTTCTTTATATCTACAAATAAGCTTTCTATTCCAGATAGACAAGAAATAGCATGTTTATAAAATATAATACCTTCCTCGGTTAAAAAGATTTTGTTTTTTTCTCGTATGAATAATTCAATTCCTAAATCCCTCTCAAGTGATTTGATTTGATGACTAACAGCAGACTGGGTTATGCCGATTTTGTGAGCAGCCTTAGTCATACTATTTTCTTGCACAGTATAGCAAAAACCCTTTATCTGCTGTAATGGATTATTTTTATACACAAAATCTTTACTGCTCATAACAATATCATGAATTATTTTAATGATAATAATAAAAATTATTAATTTGACTTATAGTAGAGTGAGATTCTAATAATACAAATTATCTCTCTTTTAATGTTTTTAAAAATTAGCAATGACTCATCATAGGTATAATGACAAAGATGTGAGATACTCAAATTTATTATCGATGATTCCATGTGTGGTTCACGAAGTAAAAAACCCATTAAATGCCATCATTGGTTTTTCTGAAATAATTAAAATGAGTCTTAATAAAACAAACTCAAAAGAAGACTGCGAAGAATATATAAATGATATTCAAGAAGTTGCCTATGATTTAAATGAAATGCTGGGTGATTTATTATATTTCTTCAAAAAAGAAAGCTTCTCTAATTTCAGTATAGACCTAAATAATAGAATCGATGTTTCTGATGTAATTAACAAATCCATTAAAATTAATAGGGACTTCGCTTTTCGGTCTCACATCAACATCAAGGTAGAAATAGAAGATAACTTACCACAAGTTTATTTGGATAAACGAAGACTCAAACAAGTCATGATAAATTTGATTAATAATGCCATTAAATATAGCCCCAATAACACCACAGTTCATATTAAGGCTTTTGTAAAAAATGATAAATTAATAATTGTAGTTAAAGACCAAGGACATGGAATAGATGAAAAAGACCTAACCAGTATTTTTACAAAATTTAATTCAACTAACCATAAAAATATATCCGAGTCCTTTGGATTAGGGCTGTCAGTAGTTAAAGAATTAGTAGAAGCACAAAATGGAATTGTGAGTGTCAATTCACAATCTGGTAAAGGTAGCGAGTTTATTTTAGAGTTTCGTCTTTAAGATGTGATTTTGTGAGACACTCATAGAGCATATTGCCCATGGTATTTGGGTTTATTTAATGACTGCCTGCGCAAAATATCAATAAAATTATTTCAACGCCGCTACTAATCTGACTCCATTTTTTTAAAATTGATTTAATAAATCTTAACTATATGTTATCCATGACGTTAGGTTTCATTGCCATCTACCTAAGATGGCCTATCAATATTAAATCAAATTTCATTGGCATGAAATCACTATTTAACTTCTTATTTATTCTTTTTACCTTATTTAGTTTCAATGTTTCTGCTGAATCTGCCGTGTCTTATAAAATTATTAGAGACGAAAATAATCCAAGAGATGAAAAAATTAAAAAATTGGATTTTGATGACGTATTTAAACAGGCGCAGCAATATCGTCGTGAATCCATGTCATGGAAAAAACTAAAATGCACTCCCAGAACCGGGTTTTTATGCGCTAAATGGTCTTGTAAAAAGAAAGATGTGTCGTCTTATTTAATTTTGGATAAAGATTCTAAGCAAATCACTCGCTGCAGTGAGGAGGATTGCGAAAGCATTAGTGCTAAATTCGAACCGGCCGGAATTTATTACAACATTCATGCTGAAGGTCCTTTGGGAAGTTTGATTAGAATCTTAGGTAATTCACGCTACAAAGAAATTACTACTGTCGGATTGGATGCTTACATTGGCAATGGCGAGTGTGAAGAAATTGAATGAAGATAACTATAATTTTTAGGGCTGAGGCAAAACCCCAGCCCTATTTCTGTAAGAGAATTACAAACTAGATCGTAACATCCAAGCTGCTTTTTCGTGAGTTTTGATTCTGGCAATAAACATATCAGCCGTCGCTTCGTCTCCTTCTGCTTGCGCAGTTTTTACAAATTCCTGCAATTGTTTTGCAATAAATTCATGACCATCGGCTAGATCTTGCACCATCAGATTTGAGTCAAAATCTTTATTTGCTTTTTTTAATTCACTTTCTTTAAAAAACTCACCTAAAGTACCTTCCACTTTCGAACCTAGCGCTCTAATTCTTTCAGCAATTTCGTCAATTGCGCCAAATAGCTCATTATATTGATCTTCAAACATTTCATGAAGCGCTTTAAATTGCTTGCCCTCAACATTCCAATGATAATTTTGTAATTTTAAAGCTAGCGCATATGAATTTGCTAAAGTTTTTTCTAAGCATTCTATTGTTTTATGATTTCTCATATTTTCTCCTATTTTATTTTTGAAAATTAAACGTAACCTACTTTGAAAGTTATGTTTAAAATTCTTTAAGGCAAGAAATTAATAAATAATTAAATATTAGCCGATATTTAAGGCTTGACTGGCCGATACTAAGGCAGCTGCAATTTTAATAATTTCTTGAATTTGGCTTTTGCTTAAGCCTAATTTCTGCAAATGCTTGGCATGAGATGAAATACACATTCCACAACCCTCAATTGCAGATATTCCTAATGATATAATCTCGAAATCGATATTTTCAACGCCACTATTTGACATTGATGCCATTCTAAGTCCTGCCGGAAGTTGTAAATATTCTTGATCTTCAACTAAATGCGTAAAACGGTAGTAAATATTATTCATCGCCATCATGGTGGCGGCAATTTTTGCAGCCCTCATTTCTTGCTCACTTAGAATTTCTTTTACTTCGCTCTCTAAGGCTTGAATCATATTTTTATTTTGCAATTTATAAGCCGAAGCCAAAGCTATTAAAAATATTTGCTTGATTGTCAACGTTTGATTTTCTGTATTAACTAATTTTTGCAAATTGATTTTGGTGTCTTTGGCATATTCTGGCAAAGCGCTTAGTAATTCATTTAGATTTTTCATTTTTTCTCCTTTGTATTTACATAAATGTGTGGGCGGGGTTAAAAACCCCGTCCGGCCCTAATAAAATTATACCTTTAGAGTTTGATTGTTTCGTCGCCCGCTTTCCAATTGCATGGGCAAAGTTCGTCGGTTTGTAAGGCGTCTAGCACTCTTAACACTTCCGATGGGTTTCTTCCAACATTTAGGTCTGTGACGTAGATGAATCTGACAATTCCTTCTGGATCAACTATTAACGTTGCCCTTTGAGCGACACCCTCTTTTTTGTCAATAATTCCGAGGTCTGAAACTAATTGACGTTTAATGTCAGAGTACATCTCGAAAGGCAAGTCTTTTAGTTCTTCTTTGTCGTTTTTCCAAGCAAGATGAACAAATTCCGAATCGGTACTGGCACCTAGTATTTTGGCATCACGATCTTCAAATTGTTCGTTTAATTTACCGAATTCGGCAATTTCAGTTGGGCAAACAAAGGTGAAATCTTTTGGCCAAAAGAACATTACCAACCATTTTCCTTGGTAATTTTCATTTGAAATATCAGTGAATGCTGCATTGACATCAGCTGATAATTTTCCTCTCTTTACGGCTTTTCCTGCGAATTGCGGGAATTTTTCTCCTATACTAATCATAATTTTCTCCTTTTTTTGTTATTACTAATGAGACCACCTCATTAATTGTTGCAAAATATATTAGCGAGTTTTTAATAAATAAAATCGATTCTTCTTATTAATTTAATAGATTTTACTTATGAATATCAGGGATTTGGAATATATCTGCGCGGTTGCTAAGGAAGGAAGTTTTACTAAGGCCGCTAAAAAGGTTTTTGTTAGCCAACCTACTTTAACAATGCAAATTCAAAAACTAGAATTTGAACATAGTGTTCAAATTTTCGAAAGACAGGGCAAAACCTTTATTATTACGGATGTAGGAAAAAAAATTCTTGAAAAATCCGAAGAAATTTTAACAAAAGTTAAGGAAATAAAAGAGATAGCTAAGAATCATCACGACCCCTTTTCTGGAGAATTGAGAATTGCCGCTTTTCCTACGTTGGCGAGTTATTATTTTCCGAAAATAACTAATCATTTTTTGAAGACATTTCCGAGTCTAAAATTATTGTTGGTTGAAGACAAAACGGATAAAATTATTGCTAATCTTAAATCGGGGGAAATTGATTGTGCATTTTTGGCAATACCAGTCAATGATGATGAGTTTGAATGTGTAGAATTATTTGAAGAAGAGTTTTTATTAGCGGTTAATAAGAACCATGATTTAGCTAAATTAAAGGGCGCTGTGTCTAATAAAGATTTAGCTGATGAGAGCCTAATGTTGTTAGAAGATGGACATTGCTTGAGGGATCAAGCGCTTGAGGCTTGTAGTTTGCTGGGTAATTTAAAAACACGCAGTGATTTTGCAGCGTCTAGCTTGGAAACATTGATTCAGATGGTTGAAATTGGTGCCGGAATTACAATGATTCCAGAAATTGCAACCCGAAAATCTAAACATATTCAATATTTGAAACTCGCTACTAGGCCAACTAGAAAGATTGGGTTTTATTTTCGTAAATCTTCATCCAAAAAAATATTGCTTGAGCAAATAAAGGCAGCCAAATTCCTTAGAATTTGAACTTTTTTCGTGAAATTAATTCCTATCTTTATTTGGTGTTATATCGGTCTCTGACAAATAATACTAACTGATACATTGTCAATAAGACGCTTTATCGATTGTTTAGAAAAGATAGTATGTGCAGATGATGTGTGTAGCGCAATATTATTCTTTTTAGCAATATTAATGACCCAGTCCAGAGAATTACTAACGCCATTACCGCCGACTCCTTTGCTATGGACAAAATGATTAATCCAATTTCCTCCCCATAACACTCCAACAAGATTGCCATACTGATTTAATATTGGTGATCCACTATTGCCTGGCCTGGCATTGTTTGATTCAAAGCGAAATTCACCACTAGAAAGATAATTTTTTACAAATCCCGTAGAAACTGTAAATACTCCTAAATTATTTTGATCATAATCTGGAAAAAATACCTTCTCTCCCAGAGCAGCTTTTGTGTCACTAACTTTCAAGAAGTACCGCTTTTGAATATTGTTAACTTTTACGTAAGATAAATCGACACCATTTTTATTAATGCCATCAATATACTCTCCCTCATATTCTTTCCCATTATTAATAATCTTGATTGCGCTACAGCTATTATTTACAACATGGTGGTTTGTTAATACTATATCCGGACCAATAAAGCTACCTGTACCACCAGATGTAGCTATTGCATCTCCCCAAAATAGAAATACGTAGGCCAGTATAAAAAATCCGAATGTTTTTTGGATAAAATTACTACTTGATATTTTTCTTAAAAGAAATGCGAATAATATTGTAGATATCACTAGTAATGCCGAATCTAGCGGATATTTGATAATGTGAAATAATATTATGTTCATTGGTAGGTATAAAAAAGGGAGGCTAAATTTTAACCCCCCTTTTTTAAACTAAATATCCAAAACTAATCTTGATGGATCTTCTAGTAATTCTTTTACTCTTACTAAGAACGTAACGGCTTCTTTACCGTCAATGATTCTGTGATCGTAAGAGAGAGCCAAATACATCATTGGGCATATTTTGATTTCACCATTTACCACCATCGGTCTTTCTTGGATTTTATGCATACCAAGAATTCCTGACTGTGGAGGGTTGATGATTGGCGTAGACATTAATGAGCCATAAACACCGCCATTTGAGATGGTGAAAGTTGCGCCTTGCAGATCAGCCATTGACAATTTACCGTCTCTAGCTTTTGTTCCCAAATCAACAATTCCTTGCTCGATTCCGGCAACGCTTAGTTTGTCAGCATCTCTTAAAACTGGCACTACTAGACCTTGCGGTGAACCAACTGCTACACCGATGTCATAGAAATTTTTGTAAATGATGTCTGTTCCATCAATCTCTGCATTGACAGCCGGTAGCTCTTTAAGAGCAGCCACACAAGCTTTTACAAAGAAAGACATGAAACCAAGTTTAGTTCCTTGTTTTTTCTCAAATAAGTCTTTGTATTTTTTACGAAGAGACATTACTTCCGTCATGTCAACTTCATTGAAAGTCGTTAAGATTGCAGCTGTGTTTTGAGAATCTTTAAGTCTTTCGGCTACTTTTTGACGTAGCTTGGACATTCTTACTCTTTCAACTGGCTTGCTACCGAAATCAGCCGACGAATCCGTCGCCGCTTTGCTATGAGACGATGAGGATTCTGATTTTTTTGGAGCATTTCCTGCCAATGCCGATAAAACGTCACCTTTGGTAATTCTACCATCTTTTCCTGAACCAGAGATTGAAGAAGTATCAAGATTATTTTCTTCTACTAATCTTTTTGGAGCTGGAGACAGTTGGTGTTTAGTTCCTGAGGTTGTTTGTGCTGGCGCCGGGGCAACCTCCGGAGTTGAAGCAACGGGGCCCTTGTTCGCCGTAGTCTCGACAGAGGCGGAGGAGGATTCTTCTAAAATCGCGATAATATTGTCGACTTCTACAGTATCGCCCTCAGATACTTTTAATTCCTTAATTATCCCTGCGGCTGGTGAGTTAACTTCTAGAGTAACTTTGTCAGTTTCTAATTCTGCTAATAATTCGTCAGCATCAATATGATCACCTACTTTTTTTGTTAAAGTTGCTATTTCAGCTTCTGATACTGATTCTCCAAGTACTGGAACTTTTATTTCAATAGTCATGTTAGTAGTATTAATTACAAATATTAATTTTTGGTGTAATGTAAATAAGTCAACAAAAAACGCAAGTATCTCTAACTAAGGGCTTCCTTAATTAGAGTTTCTTGCTCATTTTTATGATATTTCGCATATCCAGTCGCTGGAGATGCCGAAGCAATTCGGCCAACATAAGTTGGACGCTTCATTTTATGTTTAATCGAAATGAGAGTTTCTTCGAGTAAGTCATCAACGAACTTCCAAGCACCCATATTTTTTGGTTCTTCTTGGCACCAAACGACTTGCGCATTTTTGTATTTTTTAAGTTCGACTGATAATTCTTCTTTCGGAAATGGGTAGAATTGCTCTACTCTAATTAAAGCAATATCTTTAATTTTCTTTTCAGTCCTTGCTTCTAACAGATCATAATAAACCTTACCGCTACATAAAATGACTTTTTTAACTTTGTCATTAGCAACGAGTTTTTCTTCTTCAGCAATTACTGATCTGAAGTTTAGGTCACTAAATTCAGACAGGCTTGAAACATTTAATTTGTGACGCAAAAGTGATTTTGGCGACATTATTACTAAAGGCTTTCTGTCTTTGGAGTGAAGTTGTCTTCTCAAAGCATGAAAGAAGTTTGCTGGTTTCGTAATATTGCAAACTCTTAAATTATTGTCAGCGCATGCTTGAAGGTAACGCTCTAATCTTGCAGAAGAATGTTCAGGGCCTTGTCCTTCATAGCCATGAGGTAAAAGCATTACTAGGCCTGATTTTCTTAACCATTTCACTTCGGATGAAGCAATAAATTGGTCAAACATAATTTGCGCACCATTAGCAAAATCACCAAATTGCGCTTCCCAAATCGTTAAAGCATTTGGCGCAGAAAGTGAATAACCATATTCAAAACCTAACACACCATACTCAGACAAAATTGAATCATATACTTCGTAACTTACTTTATCACTTAGTGAGTCAAATATTGCGTATTCTGATCCGTCTTTAGAATCGTGGAGTACGGAGTGACGATGCGAGAAAGTTCCACGTCCCGAATCTTGGCCGGTTATTCTCACTTTAGTTCCTTCATTTATTAAGCTAGCAAAAGCAAGGCTCTCCGCCGTTCCCCAGTCAATATTTTCGCCAGATTCAACCATTTCATTTCGTTGATCTAACAATTTGGCAATTTTCTTGTTGGCATTAAAACCTTCAGGAATGTGAGTAATTTTTTTTGCTAATTCTTTTAGGATTTTTTTTGAAACTTTGGTTTCTGGATTTTTCTTATCTTCTGTAATTTTACTCCAATTAGCTTCTAGCCAATTAGCATTGGTTGCTTTGTAGGTTTTAGCTTTTTCAAATTCTTTATTGAGATGATCATTAAAATCAGCGACATATTTTTCGTAATCAGCTTTAGAAACTATGTTTTTATTTTCTAAATCTTTGGAATAAATGTCACAAATTGTTGGGTGAGATTTGATTACCGAATACATTACAGGCTGAGTGTAAAGAGGTTCGTCACCTTCATTGTGGCCGTATTTACGGTAGCAAATCACGTCAATGACTACGTCTTTTTTAAATTGCTGACGGTAGCGCATTGCAAGACCGGCAACTTTAACGACTGACTCAACATCATCACCATTTACATGGAAAATTGGGGCATCAATTGATTTAGCTAAATCTGATGCATATCGTGTGCTTCTGGAATCAGTTGGATTAGCGGTGAAACCTACTTGGTTATTAACAATAATATGCATCACGCCGCCGGTGTCATAACCACCAACACCATTCATAACCAAACTTTCAGCCACACAACCTTGGCCAGCAAATGCCGCATCCCCGTGAATTAAAATTGCCATTGCTTGTGATTTATCTTTATCACCAAATTCATCTTGTTTTGCTCTGATTCTACCCGTTACTACAGTATTAACCGCTTCTAGGTGCGATGGGTTGAAAGCAAGGGATAGATCAATATTTTTACCATTAATTTCACGAGTTGAGGCATAGCCCATGTGATATTTAACATCACCTGATTTGGTGATTCCTTCCGGAAGACCTGGAACACCTTGAAACTCCGCAATCATTTCGTGGTAAGGTTTACGCATAACCCCGGTTAGAGTATTTAAGCGGCCACGATGTGCCATTCCGATAATGATTTTTTTAAGACCTAACTCCGAACCCTCTTCGATTACTTTTTCTACGGCACAAATTGATGATTCACCACCTTCAACAGAGAATCTTTTTGCACCCGGGAATCTTTTATGAAGAAATTCTTCAAATTTTTGCGTTCTAATTAGCTCATTTAACAACTTTCTTTTTTCCGCTACACTTAAATCGGTTATAAAAGTTTTTTCAGATTCTTTTGCTAACCACTCTTTCTTAGCAACATCTAGCATATATTCAAATTCAAAACCAACATTTCCAGCGTAAATTGACTTTACTCGGTTGATGGCTTCTGATAATTTTACTTTTTGCAACCCCAATTGGCCGTTTAATTCGACCTCTTTATCTAAATCTGCATTTTCAATATCATGACTTTCTAGTGCCAAGCCTGGAACATGGATTTTTTTAGTTAAATTAAGGGGGTCAAGATTAGCCGCTAAATGACCATGCTCTTTATAAGCTAGGATTAAAGCATCGAGCCTAACTTTTAAATCTTTTTGCTCGGTAGTAGTATTTGATTTAGATTTTGGCGCTTCTTTTTTAGTATTATTTGAAATATCATATTCGCCAGCTTTAACAACTTTAAGCGTTCTTTTTGACCAACTAGGGCCGTTATAATCAGATAAAATATCTTCGACTTCAGATTTATTATTAGCAAAGAAGTCGGCCCAAGACTCGTCAATAGAGGCGGGATTTGCTAGATAATTTTGGTAAAGCTCATTAATAAAAACGACGTTCGTGCTAAAAAACGGCGCAGTATCGCTAAAATGCTGTGTTATATTTTTTGACATTTTTTTAATAGAAAAGTTTGTTGTCATATGCGGCGCGTTATCGTAAATAGTTGCGGCTAGAATTGCAATAGAAATCAAATTCTTAGTTGAAAAAATAATTGTTTGCTAATCAGATGGGTAATACGGATTCGAGAACCAATAAAACAATTGTATGAAATCACTCATAATAATTAACGAAGATTTTTTCGAAATGCATTTAGGGCAAAATACTAGCCTTTTTTATATTGTCGACGCATTAAAAAAACAACATAGTGTCTATATCTGGAATCTCGATGAGCAATTTCTTACAAAAAGGGAATCTGAGATTTCTTGTTATGTTCTTGAAAAGAACAGTCACAACGCACAAAAATTGGTCGAACAATATGAAAAATTCAATGCCCATATCATTCATTTAATTGAAAATGAAGACTTCAATTCGTTACTTAATGTCAAAACACCAAATGTTGCCACATTAGCGCTAAAAATCGACAAAAAAGAAGTAAAATTAGCGGAATTTGACAATATTATTCAGCGATTAGAACCAATGAAAGCGCCGTTCCCTCCTCAGGGAGATTGCAATATTGATGACTATTTGAGGCAGTTAAAAACGCTATTTCCACATAAGAAAATTCATCTCCCCATTGGCTTAAACGACAAATTATTACCTTTAAAATTAAATACATTGTTGAAATACGAAATAGCAACTCCGACTTTTGTTACGCGTTTGAACGATAAGAACATAAAAGAAAAAATAAATTTGGCCATTAAAAAATATCAACACATTTACCAAAGTGATGATAAAAAATTAGTCATAAAACCTATAGATTCAGCTCAATCTCTGGGAGTTTTTGCAATGGAATTTCGCGCGAATGGTTACGATCTAGAAGAAATTCTTCAAAAAACGACACACGAACTAAATGAAGCACAAATTTTTCATATTAACGATGATTTACTAGGTGACGTATTAAGGAAAACACTGCACATATTATGTTATGCACAAGTAATCGATAGTAACCAAAAATTATCTCAAATCAGCCTCGATGAAATTTCTAATGAAGCTAAAAAATTATACAAAGACTACATTCTAATTCAGCCATTTATTGAAGGTGTTAGGCAGGGAGATATTAGGGCAAATATCATGAAAAATGATAATAACGAGTTTTATTTGGCTGGCTATGTTTATCGCAAATCTATCCAAAAAGATGATAATTTCACAACCTGTTACTCTGGCGGAAAAGCCATTTCTTTACCAATTAAATATTTAACCCAAGCTGAGCAAGAGAATGTAAAAGAACATACCAAACATATTTTGAATGCTCTAAACAACGATTTAAAACATGAGTATAAAGACGTTTTAGAGCTTGGATTTGATTTTCTAATTGTAGGAGATGATAAAAATATCTTACTTGGTGAAATCAACCATCACTGCCCTGCTCTTTTGCCAATTTCACAAAATCTTAACTACTAACCAAACTGGTTGGCCTGCCAGCCGTATCTCAAAGAGCGAAGGCTGGTAGCGGAGGAGGGACTTGAACCCCCGACCTGCGGATTATGATCCCGTTGCTCTACCGACTGAGCTACTCCGCCATAAATAAAAGAAAAAATTATTTTCGTCATAAAATTTAATTTTTCAAACTTTTATTTCCTACTCTTCGTAGATATATCAAATTATTACCACTGATATTATGCCAATTCCTATTTTTTTGGTATTTTATATGGCAGAGCGCACACACTCCGTAAATTAATTGAGTATCTATAAGGTGTTATTATTGCTATATCAACTGCAATGCCTCCAATTTTCTAACCTCATCTCTGATTTTAGCCGCTTTTTCAAAATCCAAATCAGTCGCTGCCTCAAGCATTTCTTTTTTGAGGTTCTCTAAATTCTTGGCTGTTGGTTTCATTTTTATATCTACTTCATGGTTAAAATCGCTAATTGCTTGCTTCTTCTCTTCTTTTTTGTAGAGATTCGCTAGCGAAGAACCAATGGCTTTGTAGGTCGTTTTTGGCGTGATATTGTGTTTTTTATTATGCGCAATTTGAATTTCTCGACGGCGGTTATTTTCACCCAGGGCAGCTTTGATAGATTTTGTTTCTTTATCGGCGTATAAAATTACTTTACTTTCGGAGTTTCTGGCCGCACGACCAATTGTCTGAATAAGCGACGTTTCATTTCTAAGGAAACCCTCTTTGTCAGCATCTAATATTGCTACTAATGCACATTCTGGAATGTCTAAACCTTCACGAAGAAGATTGACGCCAACCAAACAGTCATGTTTACCAAGGCGGAGGTTTTGGATAATCTCAATTCTATCAAGGGTGTCTACATCGGAATGCATGTACACAACGTTCACGCCATTATCGTTTAGATAATCAGCCAAGTCTTCAGCCATTTTCTTGGTAAGCGTTGTCACTAGGGTTCTAAACCCTCTTTTCGTTGTTTCTTGAATTTCTTTTAGTAAATCTATCACCTGCTTTGATGATGGCCTAATTTCACAAATTGGGTCAAGCAAACCAGTTGGACGAATGATTTGCTCTACTACTGCACTATCAGTTTTGGCTCTTTCATATTTACCTGGCGTTGCAGAAACATAAATAGTTTGCGGCTTAAAATCTTCCCACTCCGAAAATTTTAGAGGTCGATTATCTAATGCACTTGGTAATCTAAAGCCATGCTCTGCAAGATTTGATTTCCTTGCAAAATCACCTTTATACATACCATCAATTTGCGGTACAGAAACATGGCTCTCATCAACAAATAATAATGCATCCTTTGGTAGATACTCAAAAAGAGTTGGCGGAGGTGCGCCGGCAGGCCGCCCAGTTAGATAGCGTGAATAATTTTCAATTCCTTTACACGATCCAACTTCCAACATCATTTCCATGTCGTACGTTGTTCTTTGATTTAACCTTTGAGCCTCGACTGCAAATCCTTTTTGCTCTAATTCTTCAACTCTTTTAGCAAGATCACGTTTTATATTAACGATGGCTGATTTTAAAGTATCGGCCGGAGTAACATAGTGCGATGAAGGATAAAGAGCAATTTCATCTAACCTAGCAAACGTTTCTCCGGTTAAGGGATCAAATTCGATTATGTCATCAATCTCATCACCAAACATTGAAATACGCCACGCTTTTTCATCTTCGTGAGACGGGAAAACATCAACCGTATCACCTTGCACCCTGAAACTACAGCGCTCAAAACTAGTATCATTTCTTTCATATTGTAAATCCACAAAGCGTAAAAGCAGCTTTTGACGACTAATTTCATCACCAACTTTTAAACGAACCACCATATTAGAATAAAACTCAGGGGAGCCAATACCATAAATACAAGAAACAGAGGCCACCACAATCGTATCACGACGCTCAAATAAAGCACGCGTTGCCACGTGACGTAGTCGATCAATTTGTTCGTTAATTGAACTATCTTTTTCAATGTAGGTATCGGTTCTTGGAATATAAGCTTCTGGCTGATAATAATCATAAAATGATACAAAATAACCAATTTCATTTTCTGGAAAAAACTCTTTCATTTCCCCGTAAATCTGTGCTGCCAACGTTTTATTATGCGCCATAATAAGGCTAGGGCGCTGAGTCCTTTCAATAATATTAGCCATGGTAAACGTCTTGCCAGATCCAGTTATACCAAGCAATATTTGATCTCTTTTCTTCTGATTTATGCCATCAAGAAGCTGTTCGATAGCTCTAGGCTGGTCTCCTGCGGGGGAGAATTTGGAGTGTATTTTGAATGTATTTGTCACCTAAAATATTTGGTGATTGATTTTTGGAGCGGGTGAAGGGAATCGAACCCTCACGACTAGCTTGGAAGGCTAGGGCTCTACCATTGAGCTACACCCGCATATTTAATTTTAGTAACGCTGATATTTCTTTTCTCGCTTCGCTCGAAGAAAATATCGCGCCGGGGCATGCGTCGTTTTAAAAAACTCCTTTGCCCGTTTTTCTTGGAAAAATAGCATGTTAAATGCTATTTTTTGAAGAAAAACCCATTGAGCTACACCCGCATATGTAATTTTAGTTTGTCTGGCCTGCCAGCCATAGCTCACAAGAGCGAAGGCTGGTGGAGGAGGCAGGATTCGAACCTGCGTACGCTTACGCGGACAGATTTACAGTCTGTTGCCATTGACCGCTCGGCCACTCCTCCGCAAATAAAACGGATAAAAATAAGGTCGCTGATTCTGATGGATAGTAATTAGAAAGTCAATTAAGTAAATTCAGTTACTACAAATTTTACAACTTTCTCTCTTCTTCAAGCTTATCTTACGAATTTTGTTTTCTAAAAAATCAAATATTAACATCTTACCAACCAGCGACTCACCTATTCCTAAAATTTCTTTAATTGTAGTAGTTGCTTGTAGGGTACCTATTGTTCCAGCTACTGAACCCAATATCCCTTTCTCAGATAACGGCAAAGAAAATCCTTCACCGACTACATTAGGATTAAAGCAGGAATAACATGGATTATTATTTTCATATGACTTGAAGACTGACACTTGACCAGAAAATGCTTTTACTGCAGCAAATATGAGAATTTTTTTGGCTTTGAGGCAATATTCGTTGATGATAAATCTTGTTGGAAAATTATCGGTTGCGTCTATGATGTAATCGTAATTTTTGGCTATTTTTTTTAGAGATTCTAGCGTGGCTTTTTCTTCAAAAACTTCAAGATTTACACTTGGATTTAATTTATTTATTTTTTCTTTAGCGCTTTGAACTTTTGCTTTATTAATGTCATTTAAATTATGAATTATTTGTCTTTGTAAGTTTGATAATTCAACGATGTCAAAGTCCATTACGCCGACGTTACCCACACCCGCGGCAGCTAAGTAAAATAAAACTGAAGATCCTAAGCCGCCTGAACCAATCACCAAAACTCTGGCAGTCAGTAGTTTTTGTTGACCCTTTTCGCCAATTTCTGGCAGGATTATGTTTCTTAGATAACGTTGTTGTTGATCTTTGCTTAGCATTTTGTAATTACAATTCCATCTTATTTAGTATCAGACCCCCGTTGAACCAAAGCCTCCGCTACCACGTGTGGTTTCATCCAAATCTTCAACTTCAACAATATTTGCTTGCTCATATTGAGTAATAATCATTTGAGCGATTCTCATTCCGCGCTCCACAACAAAATCCGCTTTGGAAGTATTAGTTAAAATGACACACACTTCGCCGCGATAATCCGAGTCTACTGTTCCTGGAGAATTTAAAACTGTGACGCCGTTTTTTAATGCTAACCCAGATCTTGGTCTGACTTGCGCTTCATAGCCTGGTTTTAGGGCGATGGCAAAACCAGTTTTAATTAACTTTGTTTCTCCTTCTTTCAAAAGAATTGGTTCATTAATTGCCGCCCTTAGATCCATTCCGGCACTTCCTGGGGTTTCATATTTTGGTAAAGGCAATTCTTTTAGATTTTCTAATTTTTTTATTTTAAGTATTGTCATTTCAAAATGGCTTATTAATCAATAATTTAATAACCTTTTTCTTAATTAAAGACTTGAAAAAAAGCAATTTAAAAATAGAATTATCCTCTTCTTGCATGGTTATTCATTAAATTTTGTTTATTTAAAATATGTCAAAAAAGATTGAATCAGTTAAAGATGAAAAACGTCGCAAACTCTTAGCTAATGCTGCTTATACAACAGCTGGTGCAGGTGCAGCTTGCGCGCTTTATCCATTTGTAATGAGTCTGAATCCGGCAGATGATGTTCAAGCCCTATCTTCAGTGGAAGTTGATATTTCTGGAATCGAAGTTGGAAGCGCAAAAAAAGTAATGTGGCGCGGCAAGCCGGTTTCCGTTAGAAGAAGAAGCAAAAAAGAAATTGAAGCAGCTAATGAAGTTGATCTAAATACTCTTCGTGACCCACAAAAGGATTCTGACCGTGTTAAAAAAGGGAAAGAAGAATGGTTAGTTACAATTGAAATTTGTACTCATTTGGGATGCGTTCCCACTCCAGAGGCGGGAGAATTTGATGGCTGGTTTTGTCCTTGTCATGGCTCACAATACGACACTTCAGCAAGAATTAGAAAAGGCCCAGCGCCAAAGAATTTAGAAATTCCACCATATGAATTTCTAAGCGACAAAGTAATTAAAATTGGATAGAACATGTCAGGAAAGCACATAGAAAACGACTTTAAACAATCACTAACCGAAAAATCAAAAGTAGCAAAATGGATTAATGACCGCTTACCAGTCATTAGCATGCTAGAAAATGTATTATTTAAGCATCCTTATCCAAAAAACCTTAGTTATTGGTGGGGTTTTGGTTCAATCGCTGGAATCGCTTTAGTGGTTCAAATTCTCAGTGGATTATTTCTATCCATGCATTACACCGCCAACACTGAAATGGCGTTTGATTCTGTCGAACACATCATGCGAGACGTTAAGTTTGGCTGGTTGATGCGCTATATTCATGCTGTTGGTGCCTCCATGTTTTTTGTTGCACTTTATGCGCATATTATACGTGGCCTTTATTACGGTTCTTATAAAGCGCCACGAGAAATCTTGTGGTGGATTGGCGTTATTATTTTCTTACTCACTATGGCAACTGCTTTCATGGGATATGTATTGCCATGGGGTCAAATGAGCTTTTGGGGTGCAACGGTAATTACAAATCTATTCTCAGCTATTCCGGTTGTTGGTGAATCAATTGTTACATGGCTATGGGGCGGATATTCTGTTGATAACCCAACATTAAATAGGTTCTTCTCTCTGCATTTCATTTTACCACTCGTGATTGTGGGCGTGGTGATGATTCACCTCGTTTCTTTACATACAAGCGGCTCTAATAATCCAAGCGGTGTCGAAATGAAGTCAAAAAAAGACTCTATTCCATTCCACCCATATTTCACTATTAAGGATATGGTGGGCTTCGTCGCCTTTTTCTTGATCTTTGGTTATTTCTTGTTTTTCTATCCTAACTCATTGGGACATCCGGATAATTACATTCCGGCAAATCCTATGGTGACACCTCCTCACATTGTACCGGAATGGTATTTCTTACCATTTTACGCAATCCTTCGTGCAGTTCCGGACAAACTCGGTGGCGTACTTATGATGTTTGGTGCAATTGCCTTGCTATTTGCCTTACCATTCCTCGACAGAAGTCCAGTTAGATCCGGCGCCTATAGACCATTATTTCAGAAATTTTTCATTATTTTTATTTTGAATTTTATCTTTTTGGGTTGGCTTGGTAAATCTCCAGCAGAAGGTTGGTATATTTGGGCATCAAGAGCTGCCACTTTCTACTATTATGCTTATTTCTTGATTTTAATGCCGTTCTTGCCGAAGTTTGAAAAAACGCTGCCAGAACCTGAATCAATTGATGCGCATTATAAATCGAAACATTAACTAAATGTTGGATGCAACTAACGTTTACGAGCTGTTGAAAAAAATACCAAAAGGTAAAGTCACTACCTACGGTGAAATAGCAAAAAAACTTAAGTCACAAGCATTTAGAGAAGTTGGAAGAATTGTTGGGCTAAACCCCAATGCTCCGCAAGTTCCCTGTCATAGAGTCGTTAGATCTGATGGCGGAATTAGTGGCTATGCGTTTGGAGTTGATAAAAAAATTCAATTACTAAAGTCTGAAGGAATTGAAGTTCTGGATGGCAAAATTAAAGATTTTAACGAAAAACTATTTACATTCTAATGATTAAAAGATTTGTAGTTACTTTATTATTATTGCCGACTGTCGCTTTCGCTGGCGGCGGATCAAGTGCGGAAGGAAAATTATCAACTCACGCGATTCATCCCAAACAAATGAAGTGGGAATTTGACGGATTTTTTGGTCGCTTTGATAAAGCCTCAATCCAAAGAGGCTTCAAGGTTTACAAAGAAGTTTGCTCAAATTGTCATAGCTTAAAAAGACCTGCATATCGAAACCTAGAAGATGTTGGATTTAGCAAAGAAGAAGTTAAAGCAATTGCCAGTGACTATTTAGTTGTTGATGGCCCAGACGAAGAAGGTGAAATGTTTGAACGCCCCGCTCTACCGTCAGATAGATTCGTTAGCCCATATGCCAATGAAAATGCAGCCAGATCAGCCAATGGAGGCGCACTTCCGCCTGATTTATCACTCATTGTAAAAGCCAGACATGATGGCGCAAATTATGTTTATTCACTTATTAATGGATATGAAGAACCTCCATATGGTTTTGAGATTGCGACTGGTAAATATTATAATCCCTATTTTCCCGGTAGAAAAATCTCAATGCCCCCTCCTATCACTGACGATGAGCAAGTAGAGTACACAGACGGCACTTACCCAACAAAAGAACAAATGTCTATTGACGTGGTTAATTTTTTACAATTTGTTGCGGAGCCGGAAACTGAAGCAAGAAAAAGAATGGGCGTGAGAACAATGACGTTCTTATTCATCTTATTCATAATCTTGCTTGCAGCAAAAAAAGCTGTATGGAAAAGAGTTGAATAATAAATTTTCAAACAAGCTAATCGGTATTAAAAATACCAACTAGCACCAAGTATTATTAAAAAACTTCGAACTATGTCTTTTGAATTTAATAAAAAAAACCAAGAAAAGATCAAAGAAATCTTAGCAAAATATCCAGCTGATAGAAAAAAATCTGCGGTAATGCCCTTGCTTGATCTAGCCCAAAGACAAAATGAAAATTGGGTTTCCAAAGACGTAATAGCTACAATAGCAAAAATCCTAGAAATGCCAGAAATTAAAGTTTATGAAGTTGCCAGCTTCTACACCATGTACAACCTCAAACCAGTTGGAAAATATCTTTTGCAATTCTGCAAAACAACTCCATGCATGCTTCGTGGTATTGATAAAATTATCAAAGACTGTAAAGAAAAACTTGGGATTGAGATGGATCAAACAAGTGTTGACAATTTATTTACTTTAAAAGAAGTGGAATGCTTAGGCGCATGTGTAAATGCTCCTGTCGTACAAATTAACGATGATTTTGCTGAAGATCTAACTAGCGAGAATTTCTTAAAAATTTTAGACGACCTAAAAACAGGTAAAAAATTTAAAGTTGGATCGCAAGTCGGAAGACAATGCTCCGCTGCTGCTTAAATTTGAAACTCTAAGCATTTTATATTACCAGACGATAGCTTGGCCACCTCTATGATTCTAAATAAGGATACCCCTTTTCTTTAATGCCTAAATATCACGCAATGCCGTATCATTTGAATATTGAGTTATTTTCGTATATTTTGATGTATTTTATTAATTTCATTTTCATGATTTTAACACGGTTGCTAACGCTAAAATTCAGAAAGCATGGTTAATATATTTGATGATTGACTTTTAAATGGTCTAAATCTAATTTTTTTTCACATTAACAACATAAGCATAGATGCGTCATTATAACACTTTCTTAAGATCTAGAAATAAGACAGCTTTTTCTCTTTTAGAGTTATCAATAGTGATTGTGATAATAGGTGTTTTGATAGTTGGTGTCATAGGTGGTAAGCATATTATTAAAAAATCTCGTATTTCGACGGCTCAAAGTTTAACGTCTTCTTCTCCGATTAGTGGTATTAATGATAATC
>JADHOZ010000042.1 GCA_016778745.1 Rickettsiales bacterium | reverse complement strand
AAAAATCGATTAATAATCGATTTTAGCAAAAAAAAGGGGTCAGGGATTGAGCGACGGAGATTTATCTCCGGCAAATTGACCTAAACGGTCAATTTGAGTGAATATCGGGTTGTGAGCTGTGCTCCAACCCAGGGCGACGCATCCCCGGTCTTTTGATTGTCTTCGAGCGAAAGCGAGAAAAGCAATTAAAACGCCTGGTACGAAATAAAAAAGAATTCAGTTTTAATGTAATGATTTTAGCAAAAAAAAGGGGTCAGGGATTGAGCGACGGAGATTTATCTCCGGAAAATTGACCTAAACGGTCAATTTGAGTGAATATCGGGTTGTGAGCTGTGCTTCAACCCAGGGCGACGCATCCCCGGTATTTTGATTGTCTTCAAAATTAATTGCCAAATTTTTTTTGAATTAGATTAGCAATTCTTTTGGCTTCATTTAATATTTTATGGTTACTAATTTTTAACTTCTTAAAATCTAAGTGGCTAATGGCATATCCATTTTTATATAAATACTGATGGAACATTTGATGTTTTTTAGAAGAAATATCCTTATCATCAAAAATTAACAGATTTTTTCCTAAACCAGCACATTCAGAAATCATTGAAACAGAATCGCCACTAATAATAAAAACTTCACCATAACCAAGGCAAGCGTGATAAGGGTTATTATTTTTTACCTTATTATAATCAAAAATATGAAAATCACACTGAAGTTCATTTTTTAAAGTAGACAATATCTCTGCGCTAGTTCTAGGGCTTGTCAAAACAAGTAACTTACCATCAACATTATTCACAACATTAGATGAAATTTTTGCAAGATTCTTAGCCGATTCTCTTCCAAAAGAAGAATTTTTTGACGGGCCACCGACTAATAAAACAATAATCTTCTTCTGAATATTATCAAAAAAATCAGCAAAATTTTTTTTATCTTTTTCTATCTTATGATGATCTAAAGAGGTTAAGGCGCCAACAGAATTAATAATCTTTGGATGGTTCTTACGCTCATCATGAAAAGGTAAAATAGTTAGATCCAACTTATCAGGATTTAAATTTGGATCCATAATCTGAATGATTTTTGATTCATTGTGAGATTTCTTTTTTAAATAAAGAGCAGCTGAGACAACTCTTCTTCCGGCGGAAATGATAAAATTTGGATAATTAGAAAATTGCTTCAATACTTCTTTTGTTTTTTTGTCATATCTAAAAAGACAAGCAGGAAAGATAAAATTAGGTATCGTAACAAACTTAGAATAAGAAATATTAAGAATCTCAAATTCACCACCCAATTCCTTGGCTAAGGCAATGGATTGAGAATAAGTTCCAACTCTATTATCAGCTAAAATTAATATTTTGGGCATCGTTTAATTTTGAAAGTAATTTATCTGCTACAGCTGGTGACACAAAATTAGAGATATTTCCTTTGAGTCTTGCTACTTCTTTTACAAATTTTGAGGCAATAAAATGGTTAGTTTCAGAGGCGGGTAGGAAGATTGTTTGCAAATTAGGATCTAATTTTGAATTCATTCCAAACATTTGAAATTCATATTCGAAGTCTGAAACCGCTCTTAAGCCTCTAATGAGGATTTTGGCATTTCTTTCTTTAGCAAAATCAACCAGCAGCCCATCAAATTTTTCAACCGATACTTTATCACCAAGGCTTCTAATATCATCTTTAATCATCTCAACTCTTTCATCAATAGAAAATAGAGGATTCTTATTATTGTCAATCGCTGCAGCAATGATTAAGTGGTCAAAAAGTTCAGCGGCTCTTTTAATAATGTCAATATGTCCGACGGTGATGGGGTCAAATGTACCTGGATAAATTGCAATTCTCATATCAAATCAATATTGTTGGCTGTTGAGGTTAGAGCTTAGCAAGCTATGTATCAATTCAAAAAAATGCAATAAAGTTATTTATTTTTCACTCATTTAATTTAAAAAATTGTTTTTTGATTAAAAATTAACAACAAAATGGATTTCAGTAACTTAAATAAAGAGCAATTAGACGCTGTAAAAACTCTAGATGGACCACTACTAGTATTAGCGGGGGCCGGAACCGGAAAAACAAAAGTTTTAACAAGTAGAATTATTAATATTGTTAGTAACCACAAAGCATCTCCTTTTCAAATATTGGCGGTGACGTTCACGAATAAAGCTGCTGCTGAAATGAGAAATAGGATAGGTGATGTTATTGGTGATAAAGTAAATAACTTATGGGTGGGGACCTTTCACTCAATTGCCTCAAAAATATTAAGACGTCACGCCGAGGCTGTAGGGTTAAAATCAAATTTTGTGATTATTGATGATGACGATCAAACAAGATTATTAAAACAAATTCTCGCTGACTTTAATATTGATATTAAGCAATTTAGCCCGAAATCATATTTAAATAAAATTTCTAGATTTAAAGATAAAATGGTCACGCCACAACAAATAGACTCCGCTGGTTTTGATGTATCGTTGCCAAAATTAAAAGATATTTACATGCTCTATCAAGATCGACTAAAAGCAATGAATGCAGTCGATTTTGGTGATTTATTGATGTATAATATCGAATTATTTTCAAAAAATAAGGATATCCAAGAATATTATAAAGATAAGTTTAAATATGTTTTAGTTGATGAATATCAAGATACCAATGACACGCAATATCAATGGCTTTTGCGATTAGTTGATGAAAAACAAAATCTATGTTGTGTTGGTGATGATGATCAATCAATTTATTCTTGGCGCGGTGCTAATGTAGAAAATATCTTGCGCTTCGAAAAAGAGTTTAAAAATGCTAAAGTCATCAGACTTGAACAAAATTACCGCTCAACTTCCAGAATTTTAAATGCAGCTGATTCGGTGATTAAAAATAATAAAGCCAGACACGGTAAAAAATTATGGAGTGAATTAGGCGAGGGACAAAAAGTAAAAGTGAATGCTTATTTTGATGATCGAAATGAAGCAGCAAGCACTGCTTTAGCTATTAAAGATATGCTAAATGACAGAAAATACGAGCCAAATGAAATAGCAATATTAGTTAGGGCGGGTTATCAAACGAGATCTTTTGAGGAAGCTTTTATCCAAAATTCCATCAGTTATCGTGTCATTGGTGGTGTAAAGTTCTATGAGAGGCTAGAGATCAGAGATGCAATTTCCTACATGCGAGTAGCGGCGAGCATGACAGATGATTTAGCATTAAATAGAATAATTAATACGCCAAAAAGAGGAGTTGGCGCAAAAGCTATTGAAAATCTTTACATAAAAGCCAGAAACGAAAATACCTCTCTATTTGAAGCGACAAAACGCTCTCTAGATGAGGGTTTAATTAAAGGAAAAGCAAAAGATTCTCTAAAAGAATTAATAGCTCTAATGAATGTAATAAATGCCAAAATCGGCGAAACTCCGTTAAATGTTCTGGCAAAAGAATTGTTAAAAAATGCTGGCTACATTGACATGTACAAGGAAGAAAATACTCCAGAGTCTCAAGGTAGATTAGAAAATATTGAAGAATTCTTTTCAAGTCTCGCTGATTTCAGCGATATGACTGAATTTCTAGAATATGTCTCCTTAGTAGAAGCAAAAGATAATAAAAACCTAAAAGACGCTGTCACGATTATGACAATTCACGGTGCCAAAGGTCTAGAATTTGATATGGTTTTTGTTCCGGGTCTTGAAGATGGGTTATTCCCAAGTCACAGGTCAATAGAAGAAAGAAAAGGAGTTGAAGAAGAAAGGAGGTTGATGTATGTGGCCATAACAAGGGCAAAAAAAGAATTGGTATTAAGTTATGCCAAAAGTAGATATGTATTTGGTGATACGCAAATGCAAATACCATCTAGATTTATCAAAGAATTACCTCAAGATGAGATAGATTTTCGAGAAATATTTGGTGCTTCTGATTTTTTATATTCAAAATCAACCATGCCAAAATACGGTGGTTCATCTTCCTCTTACGGCACATCTTATGGTCAGAAAAAAATCTATCCAACTAACTACGCAACTCAAACTGCGCCAAAACAACCTAAAGTTGATACTCATGAACCTTTGGCCAACAAAAGGGTTTTTCATCAAAAATTTGGTTATGGTAAAGTGTTAAGTGTTAACAACAATAAATTACAAATATTATTTGAAAAAACAGGGGTCAAAACAGTTATCAAAGACTTCGTAACTCTAGCCTAGATTATTATGACAAAGCGCGCATTTTCTTTTACAGAATTATCAATAGTACTAATGATTGTTAGTTTAGCAATTGCAGCAATTGTTAAAACGAATGATTTATTAGTTGATATGAAGATAAATGCTGCTGAAAATTTAACCAAATCTTCTCCCGCTAGATCAATAAAAGGTTTGGTATTATGGTTGGATGCTGCTACGACAGATAGCTTTAGAGATAATGAAAGAGCAGATGAAAGTGAAATAACAGTGTGGAAAGACATAAACCCTCAAGCAAATAAAAAATACTACGCTCTAACGTCCTCGACATCGGCTATTACATACAGAGAATTAAGCGACATTAACGACCTACCGTCATTATATTTTGATGGCTCAGATTCAAGTGCAAAACTCACATTGTCAAAATCAGAATCACTATCTGACGCTACAGCAATTATTACACCGGATAATGATTTTACATTTTTCGTGGTTTCAAAACTAGATACTGACGCTGAATCATCAGTAGTAGCATTTTCAAATGGCCATCTTGGTGGATGGAGTTACCAAATGTCTGGTGATTCTGGATCTAGATATAGAAGAGTTTCCTATCCAACTGTAGGAAATATTGATACAACATTAAGTGATGGTAGCGAAAGACCAGAAATAGTCACTGTAACCTATAATGGAAATACGGGCCAAACGACATCAATGAGAGTAAATGGAAGTAATGTGGCGGTGTCAGCCACATCAATTAGTGCTGATAATCCAGATGTAGCGATGTACATAGGGAATGTTTCCGCGGGTGGGAGTCAGTGGAAAGGTTATATTTCTGAAATAATTCTTTTTAAGAAAGTATTAAATTCTAGTCAAATCGACAAAATTGAAAGATATTTAAGTCAAAAATATAAAATTAATTTGAATTAAAGAGAGCGTCCAACGATCCGAAAAAAATGGCCAGGCCACTTTTTTGATTATGCCTTTATTAATAATTATTTATTAATAATTAATAAAATTCCCTCACAATTATCCAATAATCTCCTTCATTTTCTCAATCACTTTCTCCAATCCATCAAAAATAGCTTCACCAATAATAAAATGACCAATATTTAATTCTCTAATTTGTGGAATTTGTGCGATTATTTTAGCTGTTTCGTAATCCAGACCATGACCAGCATGACATTCCAAATCAATTTCTTCACAAAATTTGGCACAATCTTTGATTCTTAGCAGTTCTTCCTCTCTTATTTTACCTTTTTGATTGCAAAATTCACCAGTGTGTAGTTCAACAATATCAGCTCCCAAATCTTTAGCCTTTTGAATATGCTTAATATTTGGGTCAACAAATAAAGAAACGCGAATAGTTGTTTTTTTGATCTCGGATATAATTTGTGCTAATTTTTTCTCATTTTTTATGACATCAAGTCCACCTTCTGTTGTAACTTCCCTTCTTTTTTCTGGAACAATACAAATAGCATTTGGAGAGGTTTCTAAAGCAATTTTTAGCATTTCCTCAGTCGCTGCCATTTCTAAATTAATTGGTAAATTGATATTCTTTTTTAAGGCTAAAAGATCTTCATCTCTAATATGGCGTCTGTCTTCGCGCAAATGTACAGTGATGCCATCAGCTCCAGATTTTTCAGCTAAAATAGCGGCAGCAACAGGATTTGGATGTATTCCGCCTCGAGCATTTCTAATAGTTGCGACGTGGTCAATATTAACACCCAATCTTATTTTATGATTTTTCATCTGGATTTTTTTAATTTTTTTGATTAAAGTCTGTGCCTTACTCAAGCGTTATCAACAATAGAGAGCAAGTGGCTAAAGAGCAACAAAATACATCGAAAACTCCTTTACTAGATAAGATAAACTTTCCAAGTGATCTCAAGCAATTCTCACTTGAAGAAATCAAAATCCTATCCGATGAGCTAAGATATGAAACAATAAACTCCGTTTCCAAGACCGGTGGTCATTTGGGAGCGGGGCTTGGTGTTGTTGAAATCACTACGGCAATTCATTATGTTTTTGATACTCCAAATGATAAATTAATCTGGGATGTTGGCCACCAAGCCTATCCGCATAAAATCCTAACGGGCAGAAGAGATGAAATGACCACAATAAGAAAAGGTGGTGGTTTATCTGGATTTACTAAAAGAAAAGAAAGTGAGTATGATCCATTTGGAGCGGGGCATAGCTCTACTTCTATTTCTGCAACTATTGGAATGGCGGTTGCAAGTAAAATAAATAAACGCAAATCCCATAATATTTGTGTAATTGGTGATGGCGCAATGTCGGCTGGAATGGCTTACGAAGCCATGAATAATATTGAAGTTTTTCGAAGTAAAAACGGCGAAGATAATGGCCGATTAATAGTGATTCTAAATGACAATGACATGTCAATTGCGCCACCGGTTGGAGCAATGTCTAAATATTTTTCAAGACTTGCCGCATCCAAGCCATATTTAAAAATCAGAGATATTACCAAAAAAGTTTCCAATAAATTTCCAGAAAAATTTCCAAAAGCAATCTCGCACTTTCCTAAAAAATTTGAGAAGGCCGCTAAGGATTGGTGGATGGGAGGAAATATTTTTGAAGAAATGGGTTTTTATTACATAGGCCCAATAGATGGGCACGATCTTGATAATCTAATCCCGATTTTAAAAAACATTAGAGATGACAAATCAGATGTCCCAATCTTAATTCATTGCGTCACCGAAAAAGGCCGTGGTTTAAATGAAAAAATTATCAGTGATGATAAACTCCACGCCGTTAAAAAATTTGATCTTGAAACTGGGGAGCAAGAAAAAAGCTCATCTCAATATCCAAGCTATTCAAAAATATTTGGCAAAAGATTGTCAATTCTAGCAAATAAAGATAAAAAAATTACAGCAATTACAGCTGCAATGCCTACAGGAACGGGCCTAGACCAATTTGAACATGAAGATAGGTTATTCGATGTCGGAATAGCCGAGCAACACGCAGTAACTTTTTCTGCAGGACTTGCTTGTGAAAATTTAAAGCCATTCGTAGCAATTTATTCTACATTTTTACAAAGAGCTTACGATCAAATTATTCATGATGTTGCAATCCAACAATTACCAGTTCGTTTTGCAATTGACAGAGCGGGTTTTGTCGGTGCGGATGGCCCAACGCATGCGGGGTCTTTTGATATTTCTTTCTTAATAAATCTTCCCAACTTTGTGTTAATGGCGCCAAGTTGCGGGCAAGAATTAGTAAAAATGGTTAATACTTCTTTAGATATTAATGATAAACCCTCCGCCTTCAGATTTCCAAGAGGAGAAGCGAGTGAAGAAATAAATTTTGAAGATGATGAGATTTTGGAAATTGGTAAAGCAAGAATAATTCAGGAAGGAAAAGACGTGGCAGTGGTTTCTTACGGAACAATTTTAGAAAATGTCATTGAAGCAGCGCAAATTTTAAAAGAACAATGCAATATCAATATTACAATAATTGATGCCAGATTCGCCAAGCCAATTGATCAAGAGTTATTTTTCAAGATAGCTAAAAAGAATAATCTATTTATCACTATCGAAGAAGGTGCAATAGGTGGTTTTGGCAGCGTTGTTAATGATTTCTTAGAAAAAAAAGGATTATTAGATGATGGTAAATGTAAATTCAGATCTTTATTTATGGATGATAAATTTATTGATCATGATGATGTTAAGAAAATGAGAGAAAAAGCTGGTTTAGGTGTGGATAATTTGGTAGAAATTATCAAAAGCTTGCAGGTACCTGCAAGAAATTAAGGTGCGTAAATAAAGGTTGCAAGGCGGGTGTCTTAAAAGATGATTTTATTAAAATAAGTTTTAATCGCTTTTCTTCGCTTCGCTTCGCTTCGAAGACGATTAAAAGACTGGGCATGCGTCGCTTTGCTCCTAAGCCCGTTTTTTCCTAAAATCGATTATTAATCGATTTTGTGACGAAAAAAACCTGCAAGAAATTAAGGTGGGTAAATAAAAGCTGTAAGAGGGGTTTTGTAAAAGATAAACTACGAACCTTGAGACTCAATAAGCGCTGCCCACCTCGAGTCAGTTCTGGCTCTTTTAGTTTGTAATCTGTTCCTAATTTCCATACTTCTAGCTTTAATATCTGGCTTTTGTGTCCATCTTTGATGTTCGTAACGACTTTTTTGAGCGGTTTTTTTAAGTTCTTTATTTCTGACTGCGTGCTCCATTTCTTTCTTTCTAGCAACAGCTCTATCGCGAGCAGAGCTAACAACTAATTTTCTGTTGTGATCATGAATTCTCTTATGGTGCATGATAATATTATCAACAAAATATCTACGACGACGATTGGCCAATTTTCTGGCCTTACTTCTACTGTGACCACTCCTTCTCGCGCTTCGATAAATTTTCGAATAAAGTAAACTAGAAACAGCAAATCTTGCAGCATCTCCCCTTAACAGATTATTCTTATCTAATGTTAAACTACCCATTGGTAGGCTAATAAAGGTCATTATTTTCCAATACAAAATTTAGAAAAAATTACGTCTAGTATTTTTTCAACGTCTACTCGTCCGGTTATTTTTCCAATTTCTACGCTGGCTAATCTTAAATCTTCAGCAGCAAGCTCAATATTTTTATCCAAAGAAAAATTGTTCAAATTATTTAAAGCAGATTCCAGAGCGCTTCGATAACGCTGGCTAGTAATAAGGCTTTGATTTTGCTTTGGAACTAATTCCAAAATCTTTTTAGACAAAATTTCAAATAACTTATTAGTGTTAAATTTGTCTTTTAAAGAAAGATTCACTTCAACATTACAGTCATTAAAGTCGCCATTATTCGTAAGGTCAATCTTATTTGCTATTAAAATCGTGTTTTTGTCAATCAACTCATCTTGAATGATCGGATTTGACGCATCTATTAAATAAATTTTAAGATCCGCTTCTTTAGATTTTGTAATTGCGCGATCTATCCCTAGTTTTTCAATCTTATCTTGTGTTTCTCTGATGCCGGCAGTGTCAGATATTTTAACTTGCATTCCAGAAATCTCTAAATGAACTTCCACGATATCTCTAGTAGTTCCGGCAATATCAGAAACAATCGCTACATCAGATTTAGCTAAAAAATTAATCAAACTTGATTTACCAACATTAGGTGCACCAATAATAGCTAAGTTTAGACCATCTTTTATTTTCTGAGCTATTTGCCCATCATTCAAATGCTCTTTTATCTCTTTTTTTAGATTTTCCACTCTCTTTATCACACCATCGACAATATCAGTTGGTAAATCTTCATCAGGAAAATCAATCGCCGCTTCTATCAAAGCCGATATTTCAATTAATTCAAATGTCCAGTTGTCATAAATTTTTCCTAAACTTCCAGAGAGCTGCTTTAGTGACTGTTGGTGTTGCAGTTCAGTTTCGGACTTTATTAAATCAACAATTGCCTCCGCTTGTGTCAGATCGAATTTATTATTTAAAAAAGCGGTTTTAGAAAACTCGCCAGCTTCGGCTAATCTACAATCGTCAACATCACTTAAAATTGCACAAATCTTTTTGACAATAAAAGGTGAAGCATGTAACGATATTTCAGCCACATCCTCTCCAGTAAAACTATGTGGCGATTTAAAAAAAGTTACTAACGCTTCATCTAAAATTTGGTTATTTTTAGGATCGATGATTTTTTGCAATGAAGTTTTTTGATGAGTTAATTCCCCTTTAAAGCCAATTTCCTTTAAAACGTCTTTGGTTTTTTCTCCAGAAATTCTAATAATTACAACTGAAGACCCAGCTATCGATGTGATTGGTGCAAAGATTGTGGTCATTTAAGGAAATAACGGATTTAATTTTAGTCCAGTAAACTCATCAAAGCCAAAAATTAAATTCATATTCTGCACAGCCTGTCCAGAAGCACCTTTGCATAAATTATCTAGGGCACTAATAATAATCGCTTTATTTTTATTTCTACCTTGTTTAGCGGAAATTAAGCAAAAATTTGTATTTACAACTTCATTCAAAGCCGGTTCTTTATTTTGATAGTTCACAAAATATTCGTCTTCATATTTTGTCTTCAAGCAATTTTCAATATCCAAAACAGATAATCCTTCCTTAATATCAACATAAATAGTTGAAACAATCCCTCTATTAATAGGAAGTAGGTGAGGTGTGAATTCAATTGTCACATCTTCACTAGCAGCTTTGCCAAGCTCTTGCTCAATTTCTCCCATATGTCTGTGGCTTCCAACTGAGTAGGCTTTAAATGAATTGCTAATCTCACAAAATAAATTACTTTGTTTAAGTGATCTTCCAGCTCCTGAAGCTCCTGATTTTGAATCAATAATAATATTGTCTTTGTTAATTAAAGAATTTTCTAAAAGCGGAATCAAAGGCAATAAAACGCTTGTTGGGTAGCATCCTGGGCAAGCAATAATCTTAGCATTTTTAATTTGGTTTCGATTAATCTCACTAAGCCCATAAACAGCTTTTTCTTGTAATTTCAACGCTTTATGGTCACTACCATACCAAAGCTTATAGTTAGCAGGATCTGTAAGTCTAAAATCGGCTGATAAGTCAATAATGACTAATTCGGGATATTTCCCATTAAGTTCGTTAAAAATCTCTTGGCTAGTAGCATGAGGCAAACAACCAAAAGCAACATCAATATTGCTAAAATCAATCTCCTCAATCTTTTTTAAAAGCGGTAGGTTAAAATTTTGTAAATGCGAATAAATCTCGCCAATTTCAAGGCCAGCATTGTTATTGGCCACTAAAGCCGAAATCTCTACTTGGTCATGATTGAGCAAAATTCTAACCAATTCTGCCCCAGTGTAACCAGACGCCCCAATGATTGCCGCTTGAATATGTTTCATATTTTCTCCTAAGTTCTTGTTAGCATCCGACGTGAGCTGGTCGAGAGTTACACCCTCGACCACACGTTTATACCCTAAAACATTATTTGTTCCTTTTTCGATAATGACGTGGCAATTCAAAACCACCTTGCCACATACCTTTTTTATTTTCTTTAGCTTTTTTTTCCAAATTTTTTAATCTATCTGATGATTTACGATAATCATAAATCACCGCCATGCCATTTTCTAGTAAATTGTCATTAATCGAAATGGTCTCAAAATAACATTTAGCTAAATATCGATCATAAATATCTTTCTTCTGATAAGAACAATTGACCTTCTTATTATTAATTAATTTTTTTAAGTAAAGAAAAGACATTTGACCACAATGATATCCTTTATTATCTTTATCTAGGCAAGTCTGCTTATATTCTGGTGCATCAATTCCAAAAAGTCTAACTTCTTTTTGATCTACCAATATCGAGTCTCCATCTAAAACCCTAGCTTTTCCAGAAAACTCTTTAAAAAACTTATTAGATTCCAGTTCTTTTTTTGTGGGCAATTCGTCGGAATTTGCTACAAAAATCGCAAATAAAATGAAAAAAACGGTTATTAATGTGGTGAATAAATGTTTTATCATTTTATTATTTTCGTACTAATTCATGATAATCGCGCATTAAATCCAAAGTCATTTGATCAGCTGTTTCATAAATATATTTATTTTCAACGCTACCAATCCTAGTAACTTCAGCCGCACTTCCAGTCAAAAATGCATCTTTAGCATCAGCCAACTCCTCTGGTTTAATATGTCTTTCAACTACAGTAATTCCTCTTTTTTTGGCAAGTTCAATCACGGTTTGGCGGGTAATACCATTTAAAAAGCAGTCAGGATTGGGTGTGTGCAATTCACCATTTTTCATAACTAAAAATAAATTTGCTCCAGTAGCCTCAGATAAATATCCACGATAATCCAACATTAGCGCATCATTATAACCTTCATTTTCCGCTTCATGCTTAGAAATGGTGCAAATCATGTAAAGTCCTGCTGCTTTGGCTGCAACTGGGGCAGTATCTGGAGAGGGGCGTCTATATTTAGCAAATTTCAAACTAACACCTTTTTTTCTCGCTTCATCAGAATAATAAGGCGGCCAAGGCCAGCAAGCAATTGCCACATGGATCTTATTTTCCTGAGCAGAAATCGCCATTTTTTCAGAACCTCTCCAAGCAAAGGCTCTCATATAACCATCAACGATATTTTGTTTTTTAACCATTTGATTTTTTAAATCATCTAACTCTTCAACTGAGTAAGGAATTTTAAAACCAAGTATTTCGGCCGATTTATGTAACCTTTGAGAATGTCTATTACATTCAAAAATCTTCTCACCATAAATTCTTTCGCCTTCAAAG
>JADHOZ010000041.1 GCA_016778745.1 Rickettsiales bacterium | reverse complement strand
ATTTAAATTTTAATGAGGCAAAAAAAGAAGGTGATAAAGAAAAATATTTAGGATTTTGGTCTAAGGGTTTTGGTGGTACTAAAAAGCAAAGTGATGATGGAAAAATAAAAGGTTATTCATCCTCTATTGCTGGGTTAGCGATTGGTTTTGATAAGAGATTAGAGGATTTTGATAGCAATAATGTAATTGGTATTGCTGTTGGATATTCTCACTCTTCAATTGATGGAAATTCTAAAACAGCTAAAAATGATGATAGTGTTAATTCTTATAATGTAGCTTTATATAATAGTAATGGTTTTGGTGATGGGCTGGGATTATATAATGAAAACTCTTTGAATATAGCATTAAATCAATATGACACTAAAAGAAATATAAAAGTTGGAACGTATGAGAGTTCATCTAAAGGAAGTTTTGATGGCGCAAGTTACATGGCTAAAACCTCAGTTGGATATAGATTAAAATTACAAGAAAAGTTGTTGTTTAACCCCAATATCTCGGCTAGATATGTAAATGTTTCTATGGATGATTACGAAGAAACTGGGGCTGGGAATAATAGCTTAAAAGTTAGAAATGAAGATTTTGACAATGTCATTGCAAGAATGAGCTTTGACTTTGCTTATAAAGATATTTACGAAAAATTCAAATTTATACCTAAATTTGATATTTATTTTGAAACTAAATTGATGGATGCCAAACACGAACAGTCTTTTGCTTTTGTTGGTGGAGGAAGTTATTTAAAGAATAACTCTATTGACGTTCAAAAAAATAAGTTTGGTTTAGATTTGGGTGTTAATCTATATAGTAAGAAAGATCATTATTTTGACCTAAACTACAATTTCGAAGGCGCCGATGGGTTCACTAGTCATTTAGGAGCCTTTGAATATAGATATGAATTTTAAAGGCTCTAAAGTGTCGAAAAAGAAGAGCGCTTTTAAAACTCCGCCCTACTCTTAAAGGCAATAGATATTGTGCCATCGTCGAGATAATCTAATTCGCTGCCAACAGGTATTCCATAAGCTAGACGTGTGATTTTGACACCACATTCCGTTAGTGATTCTTGTAAGAAATGTGCCGTTGTTTGACCGTCCATAGTTGCGCTGGTTGCAATTACCACTTCTTTTATTTCGCCTTGATTTTCTTGTGATTTTTTTATCCTATTAAACAAACCATTAATGTCGATATCATCTATTGTTTTGCCGGACATTGCCGAAAGGTTTCCATTTAGAATATGGTATATGCCTTTAAAATCTCCGGATCTCTCAATTGCCCACAAATCAGCAACCTCTTCTACTACACATATTATTGATTGATCTCTTTTTTCATCTTGGCATATTTGGCAGATTTCTCCCTCGTCTAAATTGTTGCAATTTTGACAATTTTGGATTTTATCATTTAGGTTTTGTAGGGCCGATATTAGCGGAATTAGAGTTTTTTCTTTGTTGTTGGCTAGGTTTAAGACAATTCTTTTTGCTATTCTTGGGCCAAGCCCTGGTAGTTTTGAAATTATTTTACTTAGGTTGTCTATTGCGTTAGTCATTATTTGTATGAATGTGAAGAAGGGACTGCAAACCCCTTCCTGCTGCTTTGTGTTGCTATTTTTTATTTTCTAGTAGCACACTCGGCTATTACTTGGTATTTGTAGGTGGTCAATTGCTCTAATCCCACTGGGCCGCGGGCATGAAGTTTACCAGTTGAAATTCCTACTTCCGCTCCTAAGCCGAACTCACCGCCATCGGCAAATTGGGTTGAGGTGTTTAGCATAACGTTGGCAGAGTCTATTTCATTTAGGAATTTTTGAGCGGCTTGTTGGTTTTCGGTGATGATGGACTCGGTATGCGAAGAGCTGTGCTGATTGATATGTTTTATTGCTTCTTCAATATTATTTACAACTTTGATTGAAATTATTTTATCTAAATATTCGGTGTAGAAATCTTCATCAGTAGCTGATGTTACTTCTGGACAAAGTTCTTTTGTTTGACTATCTCCCCTCATCTCGCAGCCCTCTTTCGTTAAGTCTTTGACTATCGCTGGAATCATTTCTTTTGCTACTTTCTTATCGACCACGACTGACTCGGTAGCACCGCATATACCCACTCTTCTTAGCTTGGCATTGTGGATTATTTTTATTGCTTTGTCAAAGTCGGCATCTTCGTGAACATAGCAATGACAGTTTCCATCTAGGTGTTTGATGACCGGTATTTTTGTATTTTGCATTATAGCTTTTATTAGAGACTTTCCGCCTCTTGGAATTACGATGTCGATGTATTTTTCTTGTTTTAGGAGTTCGGTGACATATTCACGATCGGTGTTTGAGATTAGGGTTACAACATTTTCATCTATGTTGTGTTCTTTTAGAGATTGGCGGTAAAGGCTTGCTATTATTGTTGATGAATTTATTGAATCAGAGCCGCATCGCAATATTGCGGCATTTCCTGATTTTAGGCACAGAGCTGCTACGTCAGATGTTACGTTAGGCCTTGATTCGTAGATTGTTAGTAATACGCCAATTGGTACTCTTACTCTTTTTACATTAATGCCACTTGGTCTTTGAGTATTGAAGGTAATTTCTCCTACTGGGTCATTTAGAGTAATGACATCATTAATAGAATTTGCAATTCCCAGGATTCTGTCTTTGTCTAATTTAAGTCTGTCTATTTTGGCTGCTTCTAAATTGTTTTTTTGCGCTTCTAAGATGTCTTTGTCATTTTCTTTGGTAATTGCTTCAATATTTTGGGTCATTAACTCAGAGACTCTTTTTAGAATCGAATTTTTTATATCGCTGGATAAGGAAGATATTTGGTAAGATGCTGTTTTGGAATTTTTACAGATTTCAGTAACGTCTTGTTCAATCATTTTTTATATTATTATTGGTATTAAAAATATGCTAATGGCAAATATTATTGGCGGCACTATTAGAAAATAATTTTTATCTATTTCAACCGCTAATTCTTCATCTTCTATAAATTGCTCATATTCCCTGTCTTTTAATAGTAGTGGGAATATCATTTTTATGAAGAAAATGATGATAGCAAAAATATTTATGGCGTAAATTATTGCGGACATAATCAACTTTTCTTTAATGATTTTACTAATTACTAAAAACGCAACTTTCATTCCAATTGAAGGTATTATTGCGGCGACGTTTAGGATCGCTATTAGGAGCAATATTGTTGATATTTTTAAGTGACCAAAAACTCTTTCTTGTTTTTTCTTTTTAGAATTTTCAAAAAACAATAATATATTTGATAAACAAAAGACCATTGTGAAGAAAGAGATGGCAAATGATATAAGTGGTAATATTGGGGAATTATGTTTAAAAAATAACAATAGAATTGTTGAATATATTGCGACTAGAAGCTGCTGGAAGAATAAGTAAAAAAAGGAAGATTTAAGATTCGATGCAAACACCAAAAAAATTGAAGCAAAAAATATGCTTATCAAAAATATCACTTCAAAAATCGTTAACATTATTTGCGATATGTTGATGCTTTTAAATATTTCAAAGTAAAATTTAAAAAATAAATATGAGTGACTTAGAAAATATAAAAAGAAAAATAATACGAAAATAATTAATGGGTTTAGATTTATTTTTCGATAGAATAAATAGAAAGGAATAATTGAAAATATTAATGTTGGCGATACTAGAAGTATTATTAATATCATTAAATCATTATGACTAAGAAATGTTATGTTTTTGCCGATAAATTCTATTCTTAAAGAAGAAAAATTCTGATATAAAAAGATTACTGCTATCAAAAATATTAGGGATTCTAAATAGATTATAGAGCTAAAATATGACAGTGATGTTGCGTTTTTCTTGTGTAGGAATTTATTGGAATATTGGTAAAATATTATGATTAATATTTGGAAGAATATTAATATCGAAAACAGGTTATTTGATGCTGATAATAATGTTAATAAGGCAATCACGTATAAGAAGTTTTCTAAGAAATAAACGGCATTATTGGTTAAAGATAGACTGATAAACTTTTGCAAATAGATGATAAATAAGCTCCAGAAAATATTCAGTATTACCAGAAAAAGTAAAGAATGTTTGTTGAAGGCAAATTCGATTTCAAGTTTTTGTAAAGCAGAGAATATGACTACTTCTTGAGTGGTGTTGTTGAGTAGTAAAAGAGTTGTTAGTGTTAAGGAGACGATAGGAAATATGATATTTATAATATTTGATATAGGAGAGGAACTCTTAAATAGCTTTAAAAATAGTATATTTACTAATGGTATTGTAGAGATCATTAATGTGACTAATTGAAACTTGTTTGGCACATTTATATTTGTTTAGTTATTATAAATTTTGATATGTCAAAAAATATTTTGTTAATGCTGTAATTATTAAAAAGCAACACAGCGTTTAAAGTTACAAGGGAGACTATTATGATTAGATAAAAATTATAATTAAAAAATGATAGATTGATGTGACTTTTCTTTAAAACTTTTTTGATTATTTTTTCTTTTAGTATTTTTCGTAGTAATTCTGATCTGACAGATAAAGTAGAAATAAAGAATGATGTAGAGGTTAGTAATATTGTTGGTATTATTATGAAAAATAATTCGTTGGAAAAAGATGCTTTTATTAAATAAAAATTTGCAAAAAATAAAAATGATATTGGCAATATTGAAAATAAGAATAAAACGATAGTGATGATGTTTGATATTATGATTGCTCCTTTTTGTTTTTGAGATCTCAAATTAACTATCCCCGAGAAGATGTAATTATCTATTATTATTGCAATAAGATAGATGGAAAAAACGGACAAAGTTAGGCTTCCTAAATAATATAAAATACTTTGTATTGAGTCTGGGTTATTGATAAGAATTGCTAACAACATTAGGTTTATGTGATGTAGGCAGTAATATATTAGTAATATTTTGAGATTTTTTCTTGGAAGGGAAGATAAGGAAAAATATGCGGTAAAGACTGAAATGAATATTATTAAATATTTATCGATATTTCCAAAATAAAAAATATTGGCTAATTTTAATATTAAGTAGATTCCAATTATGGATTTAGTGAATAAGTTTTGAAAAGAGATATATTGTTGTATTGGTGCTGAGATTTTAATGTTTTTAAAATGTTCCCATATTTGAAAAAACTTCAAAGCAATAGATGTTACTAACAATAAAAGAATTATCGTGATATTGCTTCCTTTTATTTCTGAATTTTTAATTACCTCAAATTCAAAACTATGAAAGTTTAAATAGACAAATAATGAAGATAAGATGAATATTGCTGACGATGTATTATTAACTAAAATCTGTTTAAAAGATAATTTATTTTGTTCTTTAGTTGATAGCGCAAGATGAGAAGTTGTAAGTGATATCGTATATATTTCTATTGCTAAAAATAGATTCACAAAATTTGATGATGTGAGAATTAATAAAATTGCAAAAATATTTATTAGCGTTGAAATATAAAATGAGCTGTAGGTTTTTTTTATTTTTGGCTCAATTTGTTCTTTGAAAAAAATGAGTGATATGATTTTCTGGAAAAAAATAAATATGGCAAAAACTAAGCCAACAATATTAAAGTTATAATTTAATATTAGTGAAGATGGTTGGGTGGTTAATGTGGTATTTATATAATTTTGATTAAAAAAATTGGGGAATAAATTTAATAATTGAATCACTATTATTCCCAATATAGAAAGTGTGGTGATGTAGTTGATTGATGTGTTTTTTATTATTGCGCAAAAAGAAGATGCCAATAAGGGTAGTAATAATATCAGATAAATATTACTAATGAGTGGCATTTTCCTTTACTAATTTAACAAATTTTTCAAATAAATAAAAACTATCATTTGGTCCAGGTGAACTTTCGGGATGGTGCTGAACTGAAAAAGCTGGGGCATCAGTTAATTCAATTCCTTCAATTGTTTTATCAAATAAAGATCTGTGAGTGATCTTAACATTCTTAGGTAGAGATTTTTCATCTACACAAAATCCATGATTTTGGCTAGTTATTTCCACTTTAGAATTTTCTAGATTTTGTACCGGATGATTTGCCCCTCTATGGCCTTGTTTCATTTTGATTGTTTTTGCGCCAGCAGCTAACGATAACATTTGGTGCCCTAAACAAATTCCAAATAAAGGGATTTTGTTTTTAATTATTTCCTGAATCACTGGCCCAGCATATTTAAAAGTTTCTGCCGGATCTCCGGGGCCATTCGATAAGAATATTCCAGATGGATTTAGCTTTTGAATATCTTTGAAACTCGTTTTAGACCCAACTACTTCAACGTCAAATCCGGACTCAGTTAGGCAACGAAGTATATTTAATTTAGCGCCAAAATCAATTGCTACTACTTTTAAGGTATTTGATTTCTTTTTGTGGTAAGAGTTTTTATTTTGTTTCCAAGTGCCTTGCTCGCCCCAACTATATTTTTTGTTAAGACTGGCTTCGTTGGCTAATTCTACTCCAGATAGATTGGGGTTTTTTTGTAATTCTTTGGTTGTTTTTTGGATTAGTTCTTCATCTAAATTGTCATCAAAAATAATGGCAACATTGCTTGCACCATTTTTCTTGATTATTTTGGTTATTTTTCTGGTATCAATTGCACTAATTCCAGTTAAGTTCTTTTTTATTAACCAGTCATTTAGATTGTTGTCTGAGCGGTAATTTGACTGTGACGTTATTTTATTTCTGATAATAATTCCTTCTGCTGATCTTGAGGTTGATTCAATATCTTCATCATTAGTTCCATAATTTCCAATATGAGGAAAGGTAAAATTGATAATTTGACCCGAATAAGAGGGATCTGTGATAATTTCTTGATAACCTGTCATTGAAGTATTGAAACATACTTCACCTTTAGCGATACCCTTCTTGCCTATTCCGTATCCTAAAATATAGTTTCCGTCCAGAAATACTAGGGCTGCATTCTTTTTTTCTTGAAAGTGGTAAGCAGTATTGGGGCAATCTTCTTGCATAAGTTTTATTATTTTTTTAAAATTTCTGAGGTTTCTGAAAATTCTAAAAAAGTGATCTTAGAATCATATTTTTATTACATCAATAAATTTTATTACAAAGAACATGACTAAAAACTTAATGTTAGGTAAAGAAGTTGCATATTCATTCGATAAACCAACTAAATCCATATTAGAAAAAGTAGATAATCCTCATATTGCTACTAATTATAGTGTTAGACTAACCTGCCCTGAGTTTACTTCAATTTGTCCAGTTACTTCTCAACCAGACTTTGCGCATATTATGATTGACTATGTACCGGACCAGTATTTAGTTGAGAGCAAATCGTTTAAAATGTATTTGTTTTCTTATAGAAATCATGGTGCTTTTCATGAGGATTGTACGGTAAAAATCGCTAAGGACATAATAGAGGCTATAAAACCACAATGGCTAAGAATTGGTGGTTACTGGTATCCAAGAGGCGGTATCCCAATAGATGTCTTTTATGAAGAGGGGCAATTACCAAAAAACACCTGGGTAAAAGACCAAGAAATAAAAACGTACCAAGGTCGATAAATTTTATTGTAGTTAGAAATGATCATTAATGTTCCCAATTTTGATCCGGTTGCACTTTCTTTAGGGCCGTTGCAAATTCGGTGGTATTCTTTGGCTTATATTGCCGGGATTTTGTTTGTTATGTTTTGGCTAAAAAAAGAGAATAACAGAGAAGAATTTTTGTCCAAAAAGGCTTATGATGATTGGGTTATGTGGGCCGTGGGGTCGGTGTTAATTGGTGGTCGCTTAGGATATGTTTTATTTTATAATTTCTCTTATTTTTTGCATCACCCATTAGAGATATTTGCTTTTTGGAATGGGGGTATGTCATTTCATGGTGGGTTGTTAGGGTGTATTTTGGGATCTTATTTATTTTGTAAGAAATATGACGTTAATTTTTTGAGGTTTGGTGATGTGATGTGCACTTCAGCTCCTATTGCTTTGATGTTTGGTAGGTTGGCGAATTTTGTTAATTTGGAGCTTTACGGTAGAATTACCCATTCTGACTTTGGTTTTATATTTCCTGGTGGGGGTGATCTTCCTAGGCATCCTAGCCAGCTTTATGAGGCATTGTTTGAGGGTCTTATTTTGTTTCTTCTTTTATATTGTCTAAGCAAAACAAAAAAAGCTAGAGAACAAAAGGGATTCCTAAGTGGCGTGTTTTTGATTGGTTATGGTATGTTTAGGTTTTTGATAGAAAATTTTAGGCAACCCGATGAGCATATTGGTTTTATATTTTCCGAAGTGACGACAGGACAGCTTTTGTCGTTACCTTTAATTTTTGCAGGGGTCATTTTGGTATTTGGTGTAAAAAATTTGAAGAAAATACTTGATTAATTCTGAGTTATTTAGAGAGCTGTGTTGATGCTTTTAAATGGTGCGCGAAGCCTTTGTTATAAGCATTGGAAAAAATAATAATATTTTCTTTCTTTGAAAAAAAAGGGCCCTTGATGTGTCAAGAAGATTATTTGCATAAAAGTGAAATAAAATACTTTACTAAAAAGTGAAAATAGTAGAAAACTTTCTCTCCCTAAGTTATTAATTTTTAATTATTTTTTTTATTAATGTCAGTCGTTCAAATTACTTGTGATGATGCTTTTAAGCTTTTAAGAGATGAAAAAAACTCTATCCTAATCGATGTTAGAACCCAAGAAGAAACCAAGTTTGCTGGTGTTGTTGATGCCTCTGAATTTGACGACAGAATGGCTTTAATTCAGTGGAAATTTTATCCTGACATGAAAATGAATCAAAAATTTGCTGAAGAATTAAACGCTGTTCTTAGTAAAAATTTCGAAAATAAAGATCACGTTAAACTTCTGTTTATGTGCAGAAGTGGCGCGAGATCAGACCAGGCTGCATATTTTTCAACTACAAAAGGATATCATAATTGTTTTAATGTTATTTCAGGTTTTGAGGGAGATCACGACGCAAAAAAACATCGTGGCAATGTCAATGGCTGGAAGGCAAGTAATTTACCTTGGGTTCAATCGTAGTAAATAAATGCAAAATACTTTATTAAAAGAACATAACGATAACTATCTTAAGGTTGATTCAGTGCTTTTCTTAGAAGAATTTAACAAAAATTGTGCGAATATTTTAGGGCAAGAAATCTATGATAAATGGATTAGCAAGCTAGATCTGTTTATCTTGGATAAAAATGAAGTCATATTTTCTGCCCCTTCTAAATTTATTCGTGACTGGGTACTCAGAGAATTTGTTGAGAATAGGTCAAAAACCAAAAACCTTAAAGCCATTGCTTCATCCATTGTACCCGAAATTAAAAAGTTTAGTGTTATTTTTAAAGCCAAAGAAGAAAAGGCTCTAGACGAAAAAGCCTTGATGCAATCTGGCAATAAAAAAGTCGTTAATCTTTCAAAATATGGTAATGTATTTGCCTTTAAAACTGATCTAAATCCTAAATTTACTTTTAATAATTTTGTTAGCGTTAAATATAATAAATTAGCTGTCTCAATGGCTAAGATTGCAGCTGGAGTTGATAAGCAAATTGATTTATTTGATGACAAAATTCCTCTTTTTATTCATGGTGGTGTTGGAATGGGAAAAACTCACCTAGCACAAGCCATTGCCTGGGAAATACAAAAGTTTGATAAAGATAAAAAAGTTGTTTATCTGTCAGCTGAAAAATTCATGTATCACTTCGTTCAGTCTATTAGAGGAAATGATGTCATGGGCTTTAAAGAAAAAATGCGCTCAATTGATGTTTTAATTGTTGATGATATTCAATTTATCGCCGGTAAGGAAAGCACTCAGCAAGAATTTATGAATTGTTTTAACTCTTTGGTAGAAGATAATAAACAAGTTGTACTGGTCTGTGATCGTTGCCCTGGGGATTTGGAAAATATTGATGAGAAACTAAAATCAAGAATTTCTGGTGGCATGGTGGTGAATTTTAGAAAACCTGATTATCAAGACAGAATTGATATCGTTAAACAAAGAGTTAGAGAATTAAATTCCGATGCAATTACTGATAATATTATAAGTTTTGTTGCTGAAAAAATTACTGATTCAATCAGAGATCTAGATGGAGCTGTTAGGAAGTTGGTAGCACAAAATGTATTGATGGGCGAAGAAATTAACATGGAATCAGCTAGAAATATCTTAGCTGACTATGTTAAAAAACATAATGATAAAGCTCCGACGGTTCCTAAAATTCAAAAACAAGTTGCTAGTTTTTACAATATTAAGATTTCTGACTTAACTTCAAAAAGTAGAGCAAGGGCAATTGCTAGGCCTAGACAAATTGCAATGTATTTAGCAAAAAACTTAACAAAAGAAAGTCTACCAAAAATTGGCAAAGAATTTGGTGGTAAAAATCACGCTACAGTGATTCATTCTGTCAAATTAGTTGGAGAATTAATGAATAATGATCCTAAAATTTTTGAAGAAGTTCGTATTATTGAAGATAAGCTAAAATAAAAAAATCGTGCCAAATGCGCAATTTTGACCCGAGATGTAAACTATTAACCCATGTTTAGATCGCAACTTGGTATGACCTTATCTTTTAACCTATCCCGCGTGAAGCCTTTATTTAAGCACCTTAATTTCTTGCAGGTTTTTTCCGTAAAAAAATCGATTAATAATCGATTTTAGGAAAAAACGGACTTAGGAGCAAAGCGACGCATGCCCAGTCTTTTAATCGTCTTTGAGGCGTAGCCGAAAAAAGCGATTAAAACGTATTTTAATAAAATCATCTTTTAATACACCCGCCTTGCGACCTTTATTTAAGCATCTCAATTTCTTGCAGGTACCTGCAAGATTCTTCAAAATAGCATCAATATTTGTATTTCAAAATGATTCCAGACGCGCATATTGACAGCAATTAATGTGTATTGGATTTTGCGAGTCTAGTCAATTTTTTAATCTAAATTGTCATGTCAAATCGCATTTGGCTTTCATAGTCTCTGATGTTATTGGAAATTGATTCATCATATTTAAAACCATTTTTTAGCTTCGAAAAATTTTCTTTATCTTCTTTGATTCTCGTAAAACTGTGATCCAATAATTGCACCATAAATTGATCTCTCATTTCATAAGAAGCGCAGGAAGTTAATATGGAAATCACTCTTTCATTACCTTTTTTAGCTGACGTCACAAGGTTAAAACCTGATGCCCTAGTAAATCCGGTCTTCATTCCTTCTGCTCCTTGGTAGTCCACTAAAACATGGTTGTGCGTTGGATAGGTTATGTCATTATACGTAAATTCTTTTAGAGAAAATAAATGATAATATTCAGGAAAGTCTTTTTTGATGGATCTGGCTAATCTCGCTAAATCATAAGCGGTGGTGTATTGTCCTGGCTCATGTAAGCCGCTAGAATTTTTAAAGCTGCTATTAATCATTCCGAGTTCTGCAGCTTTTTGATTCATTTTTCTGACAAAGTTCCATTCATTTCCAGATATTTTTTCAGCAAGCATCACAGCTGCTTCATTAAATGATTTTACAATTAAAGCTCTTATTGCTTGTCTAACAGTTATTGTGTCTGCAGCCACTAAGTGCAAGGTATTTATTTTATTTACCTCCGATACTTCCTGAGCTCTTTTTGATGCTTCTATTGTGTCATCTGGTGAGATTTGCTTTAACTCTATCGCTTCAAATGTTAGATAAAGTGTCATTAATTTAACCAAGGAAGCGGGGTAAATTATTTGATCTGCCCTTTTGGAATAAAGGACTTCATTATTTTTTTCATGAACAATCAAAGCGGAATATTGATCACTACATTCATTAAAAATTGACTCTTTCTCCTCATTAGATTCTTCTATTTCACTTGCTAATGTTGCTTTGGAGTAAAATAGTAGTAATGTTGTCATTAATATTATTATTCTCATAATTCTATTATTTCTTTCGCTGCTTTTTTGCTAGGAGTTTCTTTAAAATTCAGACCCAGTAGAGCCAGTGCTTTCTTACTTAAATTAATTTGGTCATTTTGCAATTGCTCGCTCTTCAGTAGCTTATCTAACTCTTTGGCCATCTTCTCCCCTTGGCAATCTTCTTGAATCATTTCAACTATTATCGGTTCATTTAAAATAATATTAATTAAATTAATAAATCTTACCTTTATTAACATTTTAGCCAAGAAATACGACAATTTATTTACCTTGTAAGCAATAATTGTTGGTATTTGGTAAAGGGAAAGCTCTAAATTGTTTGTTCCAGACTTGGCTAATGCGAAATTTGATGCAAAAAAGGCTGCTTCCTTTTCATCTCTGTTGATCAAAACATATCGTGTCACTAAGTTTTTTGATATTTTTTTTACAATATCACTAGTTTTAGGTGTCAGAGGAATAACAGCAACAATATTATTATATTGCCCCTTTAAAATATTGATTGCTTTAATAAATTCAGGATAAATTTTTGTCACCTCCCCCACTCTGCTTCCGGGTATGATGCATATTACTTTATCATCTGAAGCAATATGATGTTTTTTCCTGAAAGCCTTGTTTACCTCTTCTTTTTTAGATAAATCAGCCTTATTTTCAGTGATAGGATGCCCAATAAATACTGATTTAAGGCCATATTTGGTAAAATATGGCGGCTCAAATGGCAATATTGTTAATAGAAGGTCGTAAAAATTGGATATTTTCTTAGCTCTTCCTTCGCGATAAGCCCAAACAGA
>JADHOZ010000040.1 GCA_016778745.1 Rickettsiales bacterium | reverse complement strand
GCTAACCCAGCAATAGAGGATGAATAACCTTTTATTTTTCCATCATCACTTTGCTTTTTAGTACCACCAAAACCCTTAGACCAAAATCCTAAATATTTTTCTTTATCACCTTCTTTTTTTGCCTCATTAAAATTTAAATTATGCGATCTTTCAAAAGCTAAATTAACTACATTATCCATTGCCGAAAGAGTTTCTTGAATAAACGCACCATTTTGCATAGGCTTAATAGACTCAATCGCTTCATCTAATTCTTCAGACGTAGCAATACTCAATAATCCCGAATTCATATCACCATAAGCAATTAAATTATTAACTACATTGAAATTATCAGTCCCTATAGTCGTAGCACTTAAGTTTGAATTAGAAGATACCGTTGTTACTACGTTATGACCAGATACTGAAAGGCTATTATCGAATAAAAATGAATTATCAGTCACATTAACATCGCCAATAGTTCCAATAATGCCCGAAGAGGATTCAAGTACCACATATTCAGTTTCACCACTAATATCGAGATCCGCAGTGTTGTTGAAATAGTCAAAGTTAAGAGTAGTATCGCCATCCACAGTAATGGCATCTCCAGATTTTATTGAAGAAAATGACGAGGCGGCTATTTTAGAATTAAAAGTCTGCGCAGATAAGTCAATAGAGTCAGTAACGTCAATAGTTTTATCTCCGGCCACAGATAAAGGTCCGCTAGTAAAGGTTAAGCTAGTTAAATACGAATTTTGATTTAATAAAGCCCCAGCACTGTTATTTAAAACTAAAGTTCCAAGCCTTGTTGAGCTAGTGCCAAGAGCTGAATCAACCGTTTGCAAAGTGCTTCCTGCCAAAGTAACCGTTCCAGAAGTACCAATAATTTCAGATGAACCACCAGAAGTTTGAGAAATATCGCCAGTTAATGTATAATTAGTGCTACCCAACACCAAGGAAGCGGCCCCTGAAGAATTCGTAAATGATAAAGAAGTAGAATCGACAGTACTGGCATTCATATTAATTCCTGCAATATTGCTAATTGAAATATTTTTTAAACTAAAAGTACCACCAATAGTTGCATTCGCATCAATAGTTTGAGCAGAAGTTCCAGATAAAACCAAATTACCAACTCCGGCAGATGATCCAGAAATATCTCCACCTGCTCCCGAAGCAATATTGCCCGTAATAGTTAATGTTTTACCAGAATTTATTGATACTGCGGAACTCGCACCAAGAGTAAACGTGTCGGATGTTGCAACGTCATTATCAATAGTTAAAGTTGTGCTATCAGCTATCGTTGTTGTACCCAAAGAAATAGAGCCAGAACCGCCCAAAGTTAAATCATTATTAATTGCCGAAGTAGCAGCATTTAAAATAGTGGAAACATTAATAGAAGAGGCCGTAGTATTAGCTGTAAAAGTGCTAACATATGCATTTCCAGTAAGAGCAACTTGTGCCGATCCAGAATTGGTAACTTCTAATTCGCCAAGGCGACTGCTGGTAGAGTTGCCAAAATTAGCGGCTATATCTTGCGAAGCCGTTCCATCAATAGTTACTTTTCCATCACCAGTAATTATATTAGATCCACCCTCGGCTTGAGTCACATCACCACTAACTGACAATGCCTTAGAAGAGCCGATATTTATAGTCGCAGCTCCAGTGCTATTAGAAAAATCTAGAGATCGTGTAAACACATCTTCGTCTAAAGTAACTGTTCCACCAATATTAGATATATTAGTAGATTTAAGCCTGAGGGCATCAGCGCCTATAGAAGTAGAAATAGACTGAACCGCAGTTCCAGATAAATTTAGAGTACCTGTATTGTTAGTTCCTGTACTAATAGCAGTTAAATCCTCTACATCACCCGTAATTGTTAGCGCACTATCCGTAGTAAATGATACCGTTCCTTGGCCACTAGTATCATTAGTTATGTTTGTAAGAGTATTATTCGCATCAACCGATAAGGTCACGTCAGCAGTGAAATTCACCGAATCTTCAGCTATTATGGTGCTTACATTCGTATTGCTTCCCACATCCGCAGCTAAGCCGTAATTACTTAAAGAAATAAAAATACAACTGGATAAAAGCAAGTGAAGTTTTTTAGTCATTTTGAACATTGTTATTAGTTACTAAGACCCTTCCAAACATATTCACTCGTATAAGGAAGGATTGGAGCAATAGCTTCTGACATTTTTAACAAGATAGTATAAAGCACATCATAAGCATCTTGCTTCGATTGATTATTTGCACTATTTGCTTCATCTTTTTTCGACCAGAATCTATTTCTACTTCTTCTAATATACCAATTATTCAAGTTCTCGAAAAAGTCATTATAAATTTCGCATACTTGCGGCGTATCATAACTAGCAAAAGCTATATCTATTTTTTGTACAGCATCTTTTAATTTTGCTAAAATATAACGATCCATGACATTTTCAAACTTTCTAAAATTGTCAACCTTTTTAGCTTCAATTTTATCGGCGTTAGCATAAAGGCAGAAGAAATTGTAAGCATTGATTAATGGCTTAATCGCCAGTCTTAAGGTTTCACTGACCAATTTAGCTTCTTTATCTATTTTCAATTCTTGGCCACGCATCACTGGTTGCGATACCATATAAAAACGCATAGCGTCAGATCCGGTTTTGTCAAAAATATCCAAAGGGTTAGTATAATTTTTTAATCTCTTAGAGAGCTTTTGCGCTTTGTCATCTAATATCGTGCCATGGCAAATGACATTCTTAAATGGCGCTTTATCAAAAAGAGCGGTTGATAACACAAATAATGTATAAAACCATCCTCTCGTTTGCGCTACATATTCAGTAATAAAATCAGCCGGAAAATTTTCTTCAAACCACTCTTTATTTTCAAAAGGATAATGCGCTTGGCCATAAGGCATTGAACCACTTTCAAACCAGCAATCCAAAACATCTTCAACCCTCTTATACTCTTCGCCGTCAATTTCAAAAGTGATGTCATCAATGTAAGGCCTATGAAGATTATCTACTTTTTTACCAGAGATTTTTTCTATCTCTTCAATAGAACCTAAAACTTTTAATTTACCAGATTTAGATCTCCAAACTGGAACCGGGCAACCCCAAAATCTATTTCTAGTAATAGACCAATCTCTTGCTCCTTCTAGCCACTTACCAAATTGACCAGATTGAATATGACCCGGAATCCAATTTACCTCTTTATTTAGCTCAACCATTCTATCTTTAAAATCTGTCACTTTAACATACCAAGAACTGACAGCTTTGTAAATTAATGGCGTATCTGTTCGCCAACAATGTGGATAGTCATGAAGATATTGTTCAGTTTTCAGCCAAGCACCAGTTGATTTTAGATATTTTATGATGTCATCATTAGTTTCAAAAACTTGCTTACCTTTGATTGATAATTCATCTAAATCAAACATCTTATCAGAAAATTTACCAGCTTCATCAACTTCACAAATGGTTGGAATATTATTTTCTTTACATAAAAGTTGGTCATCTTCACCAAATCCGGGAGCAATATGCACAATACCCGTACCCGCATCAGTTGTTACAAAATCACCATGCAAAATTGAAAATACCTTATTATTGCCCACTACTTTTTCATGCTTACTAAAATAAGGAAATAAAGGTTCATAATTTAAGTTTTCTAATTCTGATCCTTTAATAGTTTTAAGAATTTCAATTTCGCCCAAATCTTTTTCATATGTTTTTAAAGATTGAGTTCCAAGAACCAGAATCTCATTATCTTTTTTAACTAAAGAATATTCAATTTCCTTGCCGATTCCTAGAGTTAAATTTGATGGTAAAGTCCACGGAGTGGTTGTCCAAGCAATTAATTTGACATTATCAAAACCAGATATTTTACCTTTTAGCGTAAATTTAACACTGATAGCTTTACTCGCTTTTTGCCTGTAGGCGTTATCCATCTTCGTTTCAAAGTTAGAAAGCGGAGTTTGGCAAGCCCAAGAATAGGGTACAACTCTAAAATCTTCATAAATTAATCCCTTATCAAAAAGCTGTTTAAAAGCCCAGATAACCGATTCCATATAATTAATATCTTTAGTTTTGTAGCTATTTTTAAAATCAACAAATCTACCTTGTCTAGTAACGTAATGCTCCCATTCGCTGGCATATTTCATTACTGATTCTTCACACGCTTTATTAAAAGCTTCAATACCATATTCTTTAATAGCAATTTGCCCAGAAACCTGTTTACCTTCAATTTTACTAAGCTCTTTCTCTGTTTCCATTTCAACTGGCAAACCGTGAGTATCCCAACCAAACCTTCTCTCAACCTTTTTACCTTTCATGGTTTGGTATCGAGCAAAAATATCCTTAATGAAACCAGTTAATAAATGCCCATAATGCGGTAGACCATTTGCAAAAGGGGGGCCATCATAAAAAACAAATTCTGATTTTTCTTCTACTTTATCATGACGACAGTTAGTATGATCCTTTAAAGCGCAAGGCTCAGTAACCGGAGAAACATTATCATCATCAAGGTCATCTGGATAATCTCTAATCTCAACAGATTTCTCAAAAATTTTTTCATCATTCCAAAATCTTAAAATATTTTCTTCTAAATTTTTAAAATCGATATTTTGATTAGCTTTAGGGTATCTCATAAAAATAACTTGTAATTAGGTGAATTAAAGGATTAAATTCAAATTTTGTGCGCCACTTTAGACTATCAATTTATAAAAACAATTCATGAAAACTATCAAAGTTGCAATTGCTGGCCTTGGCAACGTTGGAAAAGGTACTTACGAAATTTTAAAAAAAGATGCTAATAGATTAAATGCAACAACATCAACAAACTTTGAAGTAACCGCCGTTTGCGCCAGAAGTAAAAAAGATTTTATCGATAGCAATATTACATTCTACGAAAACGCACTAGATTTAGCTAATGACAATAATGTTGATGTCGTAATAGAGGTAATCGGTGGCTGTACAATAGCGAAAGAATTAGTAGAAAAATCCCTTCAAAATGGCAAAAAAGTAATCACAGCCAATAAAGCATTAATGGCTGAACACGGATTTGAATTAGCAAAATTAGCTGAAAGCCTCAATACTTCAATTAAATTTGAATCTGCTGTTGCAGGTTCTTTACCAATTATTAAAAATTTTAAAGAAGGCTTGATCGCCAATGAAATTGAAGAATTCTACGGTATATTAAATGGAACGTGTAATTTTATATTAAGTAAAATGGCTAATGAAGGATTGGATTTTGCGCCAGTTCTGAAGGAAGCGCAAAAACTGGGTTTTGCAGAAGCCGATCCAACGTTTGACGTGAAAGGAATCGATGCCGCTCATAAATTAGCACTTTTAGCCGCAATTGCCTCAGCAACAAAGCCTGCTTTTAAAGATATGTATGTTGAAGGTGTGGATAAAATCTCATCGCGGGATATTAAGTTAGCCAGAGAATTAGGTTACGAAATTAAACTTCTTGGAATATATAAAAAACTAGAAAACTCTACGCAACAAAGCGTTTACCCTAGTCTTGTAAAACAAGGAAGTAAAATTTCTCAAATAAACCTGTCATTTAATACAATATTAGCAAAAACATCTAACGCCGGAATCAACATGTCTATTGGCTTGGGTGCTGGAAGTCTACCAACTGCTTCTGCAGTTGTAGCAGATCTATGTGATATTGCTACCTCAAGAGATTCAAAAATATTTAATGTTTCTTGTGATAATTTAGGTGAAAGTAAAGTTGAGAAAATTTCAAATCGCGTTGGGAAATATTTTATCAACCTTGAAATAGATAAAGAAAAAATCCAAAAAGAAGATTTATCGCAAAAATTATTTACCAATAAAATTGCAATCGAAAAATGTTATTATGAAAATAATGATAATTTAATTAATGGTGGATTTATAACATCACCAATAAAAGAAACAAACTTAGAAGACATTTTAAATAATTTAGACACTAGTTTAGTTAAAAGCTCAAAATTCTTAAGAGTTGAAGAAATAGATTTTTAATTTAACGCTGGATCGAGGTTGCATCTTGGTTCGCATATTCACGCAAACAAAAAATGGATTTTTTTCTAGAAATATACACTGAAGAAATACCGGCAAAAATGCAAAAAAAAGCAAGTGAAGATTTTGCCAAAATTACACAAGAGGTTTTAAAAAGAGAAGGATTGGAAATTGCAGATACATCAATCAATAGCTATATTACACCAAATCGACAATCTCTTTATATTTCTACCATACAATCATCAATTGAAATCCCGGAATTCCTAAAATATGGCCCACAAATTAATGCCAATGAAAAAGCTATTGACGGTTTCCTTAGATCAAATTCTCTAAAATCAATAGATCAATTAGATGTTGCGGAAAGTAAAGGTAAGAAATGCTATTTATATCGCCAGCCAAAAACCATAATAAAAACCTCTGATATATTAGAAAAAAATATTCCAGTAATATTAGATAAAATGGTTAATAGTTGGCCAAAATTGATGCGCTGGGATGTTGCAGGCCTAAAAAAACAGCCAAAATGGATTAGACCCATTAGAAATATCGCGGCGCTATGTGGAGAAGATGGTATTAATTTTGAATATGCAGGCCTAAAGTCAAATAATATAACCTACGGCTTAAATAAAGAAAAAATAAAGATTAGTAGAGCCGAAAATTATATTGACTTTCTGAGTAAACATAATGTCATTTTAGATCAAAAAAAGAGGAAAGAATCGATAATCAAACAAGTCAATGATATTGTTTCTAAAACCAATTTAGAGCTATTTGATAATCCAGAAACGTCAAATCTATTTAATGAAATAACCTATCTTTGTGAACACCCAACCGCGCTTTTAGCCTCCATTGATGAAAGATTTCTAAAACTACCAAAAGAAGTATTATTGTTAACATTAAAAAATAACCAAAAATATATTTGTCTAAAAAACAAAGAAGGAAACTTTGCGAATAAATTTATTTTTATCGCTAACAATATTATCACCAAAGATAACAAAGAGAAAATTATTAAGGACAATGAAAAACTCGTAAATGCCAGATTTTGTGATGTAGAATTTTTTATCGAAGACGACCTTAAGAAACCTTTAATTGAGAGAATTAATGATCTTGATAAAATAGTATTTCATACCAAATTAGGAACTCTAAAAGAAAAAATACACAGACTAGAAAGTGCAGCAAAAATAATCGGTGTATTTATACCCGGCACAAATTTAATCGATATTGATAAGGTTGTCCAACTATCAAAGGTTGACCTAACGACAAAATCTGTGGCTGAGTTACCAGAATTACAAGGAAAAATTGGCGCATATTACGCGAAAAAACAAGGACAATCAGAAGAGATTTCAAATGCAATAGCTGAGCAATATTTACCGCTTGGTCCAGCGTCAACTCTGCCGCAAGCACCTCTTGGCATTACTCTGTCAATTGTTGATAAAGTTGATTCAATTGCAGGATTTTATTTAGCCAATGACAAACCAACAAGTTCAAAAGATCCATATGGTTTAAGAAGAGCTGTTTTAGGAATTATTAGGATAAGTTTTGAACATAACATAGAGTTTCCAATCAGAATTTCTGTCGAAAAGGCATTAAATTCTTATCCGGTTAAATTGTCCAAAAAGCTATTATCTGAGGTATCCGAAGAAAAATTCCAAATTGCTAAAAAGCACTTAGTAGAGGAAATAATCATTTTCTTTGTAGAGCGACTAAAAACCTACTTAAAAGAAAGCAAAAACCTCAGAAGTGAAATCGTTAATATTGTCATCGATGAATATCTATCAAACTTAGATAAACATCGCTATTGTAATATTTTGTATTTATACAAAAAAATTGCTTTCCTAAGTAATTATATCGACGATAAAAAAAATGAAGAAATACTAAATTTATACAAAAGATCAGCTAACATTTTGGTCATAGAAGAAAAGAAAGATGCAACAAAACATAATGGCAAAGTTTCACGCTTACATCTGAAAAACAAATATGAGAAGGCATTGTATTTAGGAATAAAAAAGATGTCTCATAAATTCAAAAAATTAGTATCAAAGGGTAATTTTGAAGAAGCATTTGAATTAATATCATCAATAAAACTTCCGCTAAATCAATTCTTCGATAATGTCCTAATCAATGATGAAGATCCTGCTATCAGAGAAAATCGTTTAAGAATATTAAATAAAGTAGTAGATCATTTTAACTATGTAGCCAATCTTTCTAAATTGAAATAATGACTACTCTTCTAAAAGATCTATACGATAAAGATTTCTTAGTAGAATTATCCACAGAAATATTCAAATATGACTGCAATTTTGATAAAAATAAATTTATCAAATCCTTACTAAATGATAATTGGAATAAAAAAGAACTAAAAGAAAGAATGAGAGCCATAGTTATTGCTATCAATAACTATTTAACGCCACACTCATTAGAAAAAAGAATAGATATTCTAAAAAAAACAGCCAGATCAATTAAAAAAGGTAAATATTCAGGACTTAGGCTGATGATATTTCCCAACTATATTGAACAATATTGTGAAGAAAAAGATTATCTCTTAGCTATGTCAGCTTTAGAATTTTTTACCGAAATAGCCAGTGCAGAATTTGCTATTAGAAAATTTATAAAAATTAACCAAGAAACAACCCTAGAACGTATGCTTTATTTTTCTAAAAGCGATAATTATCATGTTAGAAGATTAGCTTCGGAAGGGTGCAGACCTTTGCTTCCTTGGGGCTCTCATTTAGAAAGATTAAAACATCATCCACAACCCATTATCGAAATATTAGAAAATCTAAAATTTGATTCAGAATTATATGTGCGTCGATCAGTTGCTAATAATTTAAATGATATTTCAAAAAACGCTCCTGATCTAGTTATTAAGTTGCTTTCAAAATGGCAAAAAGAAAATGTTGATGAGTATATTATTAAGCATTCTCTCAGAACATTATTAAAAAAAGGAAATAAGTCTGCCTTGGCCATAATGGGTATAAAAAGTGACGAAAAAGAGAAAAAATATGAAATTAAGGACTTTTCTTTAGAAAAAAAGCAAGTTAGTCTGGGGCAAAATCTAATCTTTTCCTTTATTTTGCACAATCTAGTGCCAAATAATAAGATCAGACTGGAATATGGTGTGCATTTTTTAAAGAAAAATGGCCATCTAAATAAAAAAATATTTCAAATAGCCACTAAAAATTTTGATAAAGGTTGTTTTAAGTTTAACAAAAAACATCTTTTTAAAGATTTTACTACCAGAAAACATTATGCAGGCCAACATTTTATTGAGCTCATAGTTAATGGTATAGCGGTTAACAAGACCAATTTCGATTTAAGATAATAAAATGACTTCACAAAAATTCGTTTACTCTTTTGGAGACGGTAATTCCGAAGGTGATGCTTCAATGCGTAATTTACTTGGCGGAAAAGGTGCCAATCTAGCAGAAATGTCTAAGATGGGGTTACCTGTACCTCCAGGGTTTACTATCACTACTGAGTTTTGTGATTTTTATTATAAAAATGATAAACAAATTCCTTCAGAATTAAAAAATGAAGTGCAAAAAGCCATTAACCAAGTAGAAAAAAAATTAGATGCCAAATTTGGTGACAAAGAAAATCCACTTTTATTTTCAGTGAGATCAGGCGCAAGAGCCTCAATGCCAGGAATGATGGATACCGTCCTCAACTTAGGATTAAATGATGAAACGGTTGAAGGGCTATCTAAGAAAAGTGATAATGAGAGATTTGCTTACGACTCATATAGAAGATTTATACAAATGTATTCTGATGTTGTATTAGGAGTTGATCATTATAATTTTGAAACAATTTTAGATGAGAAAAAACAAGAATTCGGTGCGCAAAATGACACTGATCTAACAGCCGAAAATTTAAAAGAAGTCGTGATTGCCTTCAAAGAAGAAGTAAAAAATGAATTAGGTAAAGACTTCCCGCAAAATGTTGAAGAGCAATTATGGGGTGCGGTTGAAGCAGTATTTGCTTCATGGATGAACGAAAGAGCTGAAGTGTATAGAAAGTTAAATGATATACCAGCATCTTGGGGAACAGCCGTCAATGTTCAGTCCATGGTATTTGGCAATATGGGTCAAACGTCTGCAACTGGCGTTGCCTTTACTAGAAATCCATCGACTGGAATCAAAGAACTATATGGTGAATATTTAATCAATGCACAAGGAGAGGACGTAGTTGCGGGAATTAGAACCCCCCAATCAATTACTAACTCTGGAAAAGAACAGCTTGGATCTGACCTTCCATCAATGGAAGAAATAATGCCAGATGTATTCACTGAGCTAACTAATATCTATAATAAACTTGAGTCTCACTATAAAGATATGCAAGATATTGAGTTTACGGTCCAAAACAAAAAATTATGGATGCTACAAACTAGAAGCGGAAAAAGAACAGCCGCTGCAGCTGTAAAAATTGCCGTTGATATGGTGAGTGAAGGTCTCATTAATGAAAAAGAAGCGTTAAGCAGAATTGACCCAAATTCAATTGATCAATTATTACACCCAACTCTTGATCCAAAGGCAGATAAGCAAGTTATTGCCAAAGGGCTACCAGCCTCTCCAGGCGCTGCTTCGGGTATAGTAGTATTTTCATCAGCTGAAGCGGAAGAGATGGCGGAAAAAGAAAAAGTAATCTTGGTTAGAATAGAAACTAGCCCAGAAGATATAAAGGGAATGCATGTTTCTCAAGGTATTCTAACTGCGAGAGGTGGAATGACTTCCCATGCTGCAGTAGTTGCTAGAGGAATGGGGACCCCATGCGTTTCTGGCGCTCCAGGATTACATATTAATTATGCAGAAAAATCATTCGAAAGCTCTGGTATAAAAGTTAAAGAAGGAGATAAAATCACTATTAATGGATCAACCGGCGAGGTTATTCTTGGTGAAGTTCCAACTCTTAAACCTAACCTTTCTGGAGATTTTGAAACGATCATGAATTGGGCTGATAAATACAGAACATTAAATGTCAGAACCAATGCAGAAACTCCAGCAGATTGTCAGACAGCAAGAGACTTCGGAGCCGAAGGCATTGGTTTGTGCAGAACAGAACATATGTTCTTTAATGAAGATAGAGTAGTGTCAGTTAGGCAAATGATCCTAGCTGAAAATGACAAAACTAGACAGGCTGCCATTGAAAAACTATTACCAATGCAAAGACAAGATTTTGTTGAAATATTTAAAATCATGTCAGGTCTGCCCGTAACTGTTCGTCTTCTTGATCCTCCTTTACATGAGTTTTTACCTCACAAAGAAGAAGAAATTCAAGAAGTTGCCAAGGTCTTACATGTAGAAATAGATTATGTAAAACACAGAATTTCTCAACTGCAAGAACAAAATCCAATGTTGGGTCACCGTGGATGTAGGTTAGGCATTACTTATCCACAAATCTATGAAATGCAAGCAAGAGCACTTTTTGAAGCTGCATCAATAGTGAAGAAAGAAACTGGCAACAATGTTCTTTTGGAAATTATGGTTCCTTTAGTTTCAACAAAAGCTGAACTTAAAATTATTAAAGATTTAATTCTAGAAACTGAAATAAAAGTAAGAGAAGAATATAAGGAAGATCTAAAATATATGATCGGTACAATGATTGAACTTCCAAGAGCCGCTTTACTAGCTGATCAGATTGCACAAGAGGCTGAATTTTTTAGTTTCGGCACCAATGACCTTACCCAAACAACTTTTGGTTTATCCAGAGATGACTCCGGAAACTTCTTGGGCGCTTATCAAAAATTAGGCATATTAGAAAAAGATCCATTCGCTGAATTAGATCAAGAAGGGGTAGGGCAATTAATTGAAATTGCCTGCCAAAAAGGTAAGTCAGTTAGAAATAACATCAAACTTGGAATTTGCGGTGAACATGGTGGAAATCCAGCATCGGTAGAATTTTGTCATAGAATAGGACTAAATTATGTATCTTGCTCTCCATACAGAGTTCCAATTGCAAGGTTAGCTGCTGCTAAAGCTGCTATTAAGTAAGATAGAAAATCTAACATTAGCAGGATTTTAATATTGCACGACGGGGTTTATAACCCCGCACCAACTTTCATGCCATTATGTCGAAATGATTCCTTACAAAACGAAATCAATAACCCTTCTAAATCAAAAAACAATTCTTTACAACATCGCTAAATATACCCGAAAAACTTTAGAACTTTCAATATCACCAAACAAAACAATCAACATAAAAGCCCCGTCCTTTATGTCTGATGCTACCATAGAAAATTTTATTCAGAAAAAACAAAATTGGATAATCAAAAAACTAAACAAGAAAATTAAAATAACCCAAGCTCAAATAAAACCTAAATTTATTAATAAGGAATTGCATCAATTTCTTGGGCAAGAATATCCAATAATAATTTCCAAATCAGAAAAAGACTCAGTAAGATTGCTAAATAATGAAATTCAAATAAATAGCATAAATACATCTCAAATAAAGATCAAAGAACTACTATATAAATGGTATAGACAAGAAGCCAAAAAAACTTTTACCACATTATATAAAGAATGCTGGAACCAATTCAGCGAAAAGGAAAAATACACCCCCCCAACATTAAGAATTAAAAAAGTAAAATCTATCTGGGGTAGTCTTTCGAGCACCAATAACATGACATTAAACCTAGAGCTAATCAAATATCCCTATATTTGCATCAAATATATCATTTTTCATGAATTGTGTCACTTAGAACATAAAAATCATGGAGTTGAATTTAAAAAACTTCTAAGCAGTAATATGTCTAACTGGAAAGAAATTAAAATTAAGTTAAACACTTTTATTACTTCTCAGAAAGGGTGTAATTAAAAAATTTTAGGCGAATAAAGATGTTATTATACTTTATGAATAACATTTGTAACGACACCCCATATCATTGCAGCATCGCTTTCTTCTATTTTGATTGGATGATAATCATCATT
>JADHOZ010000039.1 GCA_016778745.1 Rickettsiales bacterium | reverse complement strand
GATCTTCGTAAGCATCCGGACTTTCAGCATTAGACAAACCATTATGGCCACCAGCGCGCCAAGGACATTCATACACGACGCCACCTAAAAGGCCCTTAGCTTTATGATAATTTCGTTTCCACAAAGCTCTGAAAGCACGCATTGAAGAGACAATCGGGTAGTAATAAACTTGATATTTCTCAGCGATTTCTGATAATTTATAAGGCATACCAGCGCCGCAAGTAATACCGTGGATCAAGCCTTTTGCACCTTCTAATATACCGTTTAATACATCTTGTGCGCCACCCATTTCCCACAAAACATTCATGTGTATTCTACCATTGCCACCAGCAACGTCATGAGCAATTTTGGCTTGAGAAATACCACCTTTAATTGAATATTCAACCAATTCATTATGTTTTTGTTTTCTGGTTTTTGTATTATAAACCAAAGGAACGAATTTGCCGTTTTCGTCAATATAGTCAGCATTCACTCCAGAAAAAGTACCAACTGCACCAGCTTTAGCAAAATGCCCAGCTGTATTTCCAGTTGTAATTCCAACACCTTTACCACCTTCAATAATTGGCAAACAATTTGCCCCCGAAATATCATATGACTTAATCTTATTTACTATCAAATTTACTCTCCAAAAAAATTAAAATTTCAAACTACCCAAATTTAAGAATAGCTTGTAAAATATCAATTATTTATTTACGTTAAATTGCATAATCATTTTTTTTGAGAGAATATTTTGTCTAATAATGTTCCTGAGTTTACGGTATCGGAATTTTCGAGCTCGATGAAGAGGCTTGTCGAGGATGCCTTTGGGTATGTGAGAATTAGAGGAGAGGTTAGTGGTTTTAAGAAAGCGGCGTCGGGTCATTGTTATTTTAGTTTAAAGGATCAGGATTCAGTGATTTCGTCTGTTTTGTTTCGTGGCGCGGCTATGAAAGTTGATTTTGAGATTGAAGAAGGGTTGGAAATTATTGTCTCAGGAAAAGTGACTACTTATTCAGGTAGATCGAATTATCAAATTATTGTTGAAAGAGTTGAGATTGCTGGTATTGGTGCAATTTTGGAAATGATTGAAACAAGGCGAAAAAAGCTTTTAGAAGAAGGAATTTTTGATGAAAAACATAAAAAATCACTACCATTTTTTCCAAGAAAAATTGCTGTTATTACCTCTAAAACCGGAGCCGTCATTGAAGATATTAAACATAGGATTAATGATCGCTGTCCGCTTCATTTAATTTTATATCCAGTTTCTGTTCAGGGTAAAAGCGCTAGCTCTGAGATTATTTCGGCAATTAAATATTTTGATTCGTTGGAAAAAAAACCGGAAGTCCTAATTATTGCTAGAGGTGGTGGCTCAATTGAAGATTTGATGCCATTTAATGATGAAGAATTAATAAGGGCCGTATTTGCTTGCGCCATACCTATTATTTCAGCAGTGGGGCATGAAACTGACACTACGTTGATTGACTATGTTTCTGATTTTCGTGCTCCAACGCCAACGGCAGCTGCAGAAATTGCTACTCCTGTCATTGAGGATTTGAGAAAAAACATTCATTATTTTGCTGGAAAATTAAAAAATATCCCTCAAGAAATTATTTTGGAATATCGAAAAAAATTAGAATCAATTGAAAAATTTATTCAAAGTCCAAAACAAATTTTAGATTCGGTAGCAGAGAGGCTTAATATTTATGCTAAAAAATTTGATTTAAGTGTCATTAATTTTTTTGAAAGTAAGGTAAAAATGCTTTTAGAAATCAAATTTGATAATGAAAAAATTCTCAATCGAATTGAATTATCAAGGCAGAAAATTCAGTTTTTAGATGAGAAGATTATTGTTTTTATCAAGCGAGGTGTTGAAGATTGTCAGGTCAATTTAGGAAATTTATCAAAAATTTTACAACATTCGAGCTATGATAAAATTCTTAAAAGAGGTTTTGCATTAATAAAAGATAAAAATAATAATTTGGTTTCGTCAACTTCATCCGTCTCGAATGGTGATGAAGTTTCAATTCAATTATCAGATGGATCCTTAGGCGCTAAAGTTATTAATACTAAATAAGATGATTAAAACCCCAAAATTCTGGCTTAAACAAAATTTGATTTCGTATCTGTTGCTACCTTTAAGTTTTATCTATTTTTTGGTGTTTTGTGTCGCTAAATATTCTTCGAAAAGAACCAAGATCTCAAAGTCGGTAATCTGCATTGGTAATATTATTGCTGGTGGTTCTGGAAAAACTCCAACGGCTATTGCGATTGGCACAATTTTGCAAGAAATGGATGTTGACTTTTCTTATTTGTCTCGTGGTTATAAGAGAAAGGGAAAGAAAAGTTCAATTTATTTAAAGAAAGGACGAAAAGTTGATACTAAAACTTCAGGGGACGAACCTGCTTTACTGAGTGAATATGGGGATGTATTCGTTTCAAAAGATAAATTAATAACATTAAAAGAAATTGATAAAAGTAATAAATATCAAGTGGTTGTATTAGATGATGGCCTGCAAAATAATGTAATTTTTAGCGATTTAAGAATAGTAGTTATTGATGGTGTCATTGGTTTTGGAAACTCTTTTTTATTGCCTGCCGGACCATTGAGAGAGACTATTTCGTCAGGGTTAAAAAAGGCGGATTTAATCATTGTTATTGGAAGCGCGAATGAAGGTCTATTAAATTATATTCCAAAAGATAAATTAATCGGTGCTAAGATTAATATTTCAAATTTGAAAGAATTTCAAGACGAAAAATTAATTGCTTTTTGTGGTATTGCTTATCCAAATAAATTTTATTCTTTATTGAGGCAAAATAAATTAGATGTTGTAAAAGAAGTTAGTTTTGTTGATCATCACCGCTACAACGACATTGATTTGCATAATTTGTTAACATTAGCAAAGAAACAAAAAGCCAAATTAATAACTACGAAAAAAGATTGGGTTAAATTTTCAAAAAAATACCAAAATAAAATAGGGTTTTTAGATATTGAATTAGAGTTCGATAATAAAGAGAAAATTATTCAGGAAATTAAGAAATTACTATGAATATTAAGGGATATTTAAAAAGAATTAGATATGTATTTGAATATCAAATAGTAAAATTTGGTCTTTGGTTTTTCTCATGTTTTACAATTGAGACTGCATCAAATATTGCTTCTAAAATTTCTAAATTTGTTGGTAAGAAGATTTCAGTTAATCAATTAGCTCGTGATAACATGAAAAAAGCTATCCCAACATTAACTAAAGAAGAGTTGGATCAAAATATTGATAATATGTGGGATAATTTAGGAAGGATTGTGGGTGAATATGGTCATGTTTCGAAATTTAGTGGTGAAGAATTAATGAAATATTGTGAGATGGATAAAGAAACAGAAAAAAACTTTAAAGCGATGAGTGAATCAGATTCGGGTGGAATATTATTTAGTGGGCATCTTGGAAATTGGGAGGTAGGTCCAAAAGTATTTATGGCTAATGGTCTAGATGTAAGTACCGTTTATAGACCCTTAAATAATCCTCTTGTCGAAAAACTAACGGGTGGATTAAGGGGTTTACAAATGATTGGTAAAAGTGCTAAAGGTAGTCGAAAAATAGTTGAGGCAATAAGAAAAGGTGGATATGTTGCTATTATGGCAGACCAGAAAGTAAGTGAAGGTGAAGCTGTTAAATTTTTTCATGATGATGCTGTCACCACTACTTCAATTGCAAGAATAATCCTTAAATACGATGTTCCTCTAATTCCGGTGCGTTGTATTAGGGTTGGAAATCAGCCTAAATTTAAGTTAGAAGTGAAAAAACCAGTTGATTTTACGAAATCCGGCGATATAGATTTGGATGTGGTTAATTTAACATTAATGATCAATCAACAACTTGAAGAGTGGATCAAGGAATATCCATCTCAATGGTTTTGGGTTCATAATCGTTGGAAACGATAAAACTATTCGGAGATAAATTATGAAATTGTTAACAAAACTACTTGCGATTATATCTATTATGTTTTCTTCATCTTGTGCGATGATTGCAAATGATAAAAAAGACTCAGTGTCTATTGAAAGTTCACCTCCGGGAGCGCAAATATATATTGAAGGTAAATATATGGGCAATACTCCTGCAACTATTAACGTTGAGCCAAAAAGCTACAAAGTACAGCTTAAAAAACCAGGATATGGTTCAACTGAATTACAGTTGGAATATTGGGTTGCTGCCAAGACCAAAGCGTGTATGATGGATGCTATGACTGCTATGTTTATAGTCCCACTATATTCTTTTTATTGGTCAGGATATTGTAATGAATTTAAAGAAGATAAATATTCAGCAGTAATCCCGCAAAATGCCGCTCCTGCTAAAGCGAATAATAGAAATTACTACAATAACAGAAGTAGGCAGTATAATTATTATAGGAATTAATTTTGGATGATTAACTTATCTTACAGAAATAACAGACCTTTTGATAGGTTGTTCGTAGAAAATTGTGATATTGAAAAAATAGCCAAACAAGTTGGAACCCCATTTTACTGCTATTCAAAGTCTGAGTTAGTTACGAATTATCAACGATTTGTTGATGCTTTTTCTAAAGCAAATATTGCTGATTACAAAATATGCTATGCCATCAAGGCCAATGCTAATCTACATTTGGTTAAGGTCTTAAGTGATTTAGGATCGGGAATCGATGCCGTATCAGCTGGTGAGATTTTTCGTGCGAAACAATCTGATATAAATCCACGAAAGATAGTATTTGCCGGAGTCGGAAAAAGCAGGGAAGAAATAGAGTATGCCCTAAAAGAAGGAGTTGAAGAATTTTCGGTTGAATCCATTCCTGAAATGTTTTTGCTTAATGATGTTGCTAGATCACTTTCTAAAAAGGCAAAATTTTCTCTTCGCGTCAATCCGGATGTGGACGCAAAAACGATAGATAAAATTTCAACTGGTAGAAAAACTGATAAATTTGGTGTTGATATTGAGTTGGCAAGAGAAATATATCGCATTGCTGCAAAATTAGAGGGTTTAGAAGTATATGGAATTGCAACTCATATTGGTTCACAAATTACTAGTTTGGATCCATTTAAAAAGGCTTTTAAAAAGATTAGAGAATTATTCCTAACCTTAAGGGAAGATGGGCACAATATCCAAAATCTAGATTTTGGCGGTGGAATTGGTATTTTATATAAGGATGAATCAAGTGAAGAGTTTGATAATTTATTACAACATTATGCTAAGCTAATTTCCGATTTAACTCGTGATTTAAATGTTAAAATTACTATCGCTCCAGGCAGGGCAATAATTGGAAATGCTGGTATTTTAGTAACCAAAGTTAATTTCATTAAAGAAACGACAGCTAAAAATTTTGTTATCATTGATGCTGCAATGAATGATTTGATGCGTCCAGGACTTTATGATTCCTATCATGAAATATTACCAGTTTCTAAAAAAGATGGTGTTAAAAAAGAATATGATTTGGCCGGTCCAGTCTGTGAATCGACTGATATATTGGCAAAAAAAAGAAAGTTAGTTGAACCAAAATCAGGAGATTTAATAGCAATATGTTCTGCCGGAGCTTATGGGTCTTCTTTATCTAATGAATATAACGCAAGGCCATTAATTCCTGAGGTTTTGGTTGATGGTGATGCGTTTAAAGTGGTGAGAAAAAGACCAACATTTGAAGAAATGATCGCGTTGGAAAAATAATTGTGAACATATAGTTTTAGTGACAACAACGACTTTTGTATCCGATCTCAATTCTTATATCCTAACACCAATCTATTCTTGGTTCATTAATCCATATAATAGCTGTTTTAATTGCATGTGTCGGATAAATATTTCTGATGGCGTATTGGTATCGCAATAATTGCGCTTTATATTCTTCTCGTTTTTGTTGATCTGGTTCATCAGATTTATAGTCTATAATGAAAATTTCATTTTCTTTTTTTATTAAGAGATCAATTCTGTAAGTTTTTTTATCAGCAGATATTGCTGATTCGCAGAGTATTTCGGCACTGTTATTATTAAGAAATAATTGATCAAATAGCTTAGAATTAATAAAATTGTGGATTTTGTTTTTTATTTCTGTTTGTTTGTCATTATTGAGGCTTTTATCATTATCTATTAGTGCTGCACTTAAATTAGCGAGTATTTCTTTATCTTGTTGGTAGTTATTGCCGATAAGTTCTAAAACTTTATGAACAAGATTGCCACTAAGTTGGCCTGTATTGATGGAGTTATCTACTTGGTTAGCTTTTATTGGGTCGTTATGTTGATAATTGACAAAATGTGTTGATTTATTTTCAGCAACTTCTGGTTCTTCTAATTCAGTTGGAACAACTAGATACTCCGGGTTAGAATTTTTAGTAATTTCATACCAATTTTCAGGGTCTTTGGCATTTCCAAATCCGCCAATATAGAGTTCTTCTTCGGCTCTTGTTAGACCGACGTATAAAAGTCTTAAATATTCTTCTTTAGCGAGTTTGATTTTTTCTTCTTTTAGGTATTTGATAAACTCATTCTCATTATCTTTTTTAGCACACCAGATCGGTAAATTATTATGCCAGAAGATATTTTCTTTTGATGTAAGTAGTTGGTTAAAATTATAGCAACAATCAGGCATGAATACGATTTTACTTTGTAAACCTTTAGCTGAGTGGATAGTGCTGATTAACACTTGATTTTGAGTATTGGTTATTGGCGAAATTTCATGGTCAAATTTTTCAATATATTCTAAGAAAATTTGTAAGCTGTTGGGTCCTGATTTTTCAAAATCTTCAACAAATTTTAAGAAGCTATTAAGTATTGCTTGGCAATTTTTGCCAAAACAAGCGACAAAATTTTTATAGTAATCTTTTTGATAGAGTAAGTGGTAGTAGAATTCTAAAGGGTTTATATTTTGTGAAATTTGATATATTTCATTTAGAGTTTCATAATCTTGTGGTTTTGTATTTTTAAGAGAATCAAAAAGGTTTATTTGATGTTTGTTTTTGTAGTGACAAATTGTTAATAACTCCTCTTCACCATATTTGAAGAAGGGTGATTTTAATATAGCTGCTAATGTCAGATCATCTTCTTTTAAACAACAAAATTTGGCAATATTTATTAGATCATTAATTAATAAATTATGTTTTAGATTGATCTTCTTTGGGCTGATAAATTTGATGTCGTATTTATTGAGGTAGATATTTAAAAATTTGTCAAAATCTCCGGTTCTATTTCTTAAAAGAATCATAAAGTCATCAAATTTGGCGCCTTCATTATCTATTTTATTTTTGATTTTCTTAGCAACCATTTCAGCCATTATTTCAGCTGGGGTTTTATCGATATGTTGATTAGTGAAGTCTAATTGCCATTCATAGCTTTTTTCTTCTTTTTTTGTCTCCTTGGTGATTTGTGGCCAGATTTCTATTTTGCCTGTCCCTTCTTTGACAGCGTTGTGGTTTTGATATTCATTGGTTTTGCTAATTGAATTGGCTCTTGATGGCTCGCTAAATACATTATCAACAAAATCTAAAATTTCTTTTTTTGATCTAAAGGAGTTATTTAATTTTATGTTTAATAATTTGTCTCCTAATCTCTTTTTGAAATATTTATAGATATTGGTGCTAATCCCAGCGTCAGCGCCTTGGAAGGAGTATATTGACTGTTTTTCGTCACCGACAATAAAAATTGAGCGATTGTTTTTGGATTTACTTTCTCCTGAAAAGAAGTCTTCACTTAGTGCTTTAATAATATTCCATTGTTGGTGGTTAGTGTCTTGAGATTCATCAACTAAAATGTGATCAAAAGTAGAATCCATTTTCATTTTGATCCAATCACGAAATTCTGGATTGTTTAGTAATTTATTGGTGAGTGTGATTAGATCGTTATAATCAACCTTGGAAGTTTGTTTTTTTAATATATTATATTCTTTAAGAATTGAGAGTGTTAATTTTAGTAAGTGGCTTGAGTCCTTGGCGATGATGGCGGAATTTATCTTATCAATATATTTTAAGACTATTTGGCTTATAAATTCAAACTCATTAAGTAGTTGTTCATCTTTAGCTAGGTCGGAATATAATTTTCTTAATTTACCTTCATTTGTAAAAAATATTGATTTTATTTTTGTGACTTGATCTATATTGGGTTCTTGTAAGATTTCATAGTAGCTTGTAGCTAATTTGTTATTAGTTTTTGGTGATGATTTTTCTAGTGCGTTAAAAATTCTTTTTACTTGTGGGTTTTGGATATTTTCTAGTAGCTTATTAAATATATCCATTTCACTAACATCTTCACTGATATCGAAAAAACTAAGGAATTCTCGTTCTAAATTATGTTCATTGATATTTATTAGATTTCCTTTCTTATCAATTATTTTAAACAGTAGTTCGCTTAAATTTTCTTCACTTACTTTTGAGCTAATATAAGTAATTAGATTGTGTATTTGGCTATTAGTTTGTGCTTTTTTAAAAATGAGATTTATTGCGTCTTGCAATATGCTTTTTTCTTGTGTTTCTTCTAAGATTTCAAAGGTTGGACTGATATTGGCTTCGAATGGGAAAATCTTCATTAAGCCTTGGCAAAATGAGTGGATGGTTTGAACTTTTATCTTATTTTCATTGTCAATTAGATAAAATAGTAAGGATCGGGCATTTTCTAATGTTTTTTTACTTACTATTTGTCCCGTTAGATTCTCTAATTTTGTTTGTAGCTCTTCTTCTTTTAGAGAGGACCAGGAAGTTAATTCTTTATTGATTCTATTTTGCATTTCACTAGCACCAGCATTAGTGAAAGTAAGGCACAGAATTTTTCCTGGATCAGTTTTTTCTAATAATAATCTTAAGACTCTGTTGGTTAGAATTGTGGTTTTTCCAGATCCGGCAGAGGCAAAAACCCAACAAGAATTATTGGGATTTGAGGCGAGTTGTTGTAGCTGATTAATTGATTTGTTGTGTTGGTTTTTTTTCATCATTTTCTATCATCGTGTCATCTAATATTGGAGTTTTACTTTCGTTTGATCCAGGGTTACTTTCTTTATCAATGATTTCGTCATTTTGCTCTTCTAGCTGTTTTTGCTTCATAACGTCGCGATATTGATCAACATATTTATTATGATCTTTGAAATTAGTGGTAAATATATGTTCACCATAACCGTCGGCAACAAAATATAGATAGTTTGTTTGAATTGGATTTAGCACCGCTTTTATAGCGTCAATACCAGGATTGCATATTGGGCTAGGCGGAAGACCATATATGTGGTAAGTGTTATAAGGAGATTTGTTTTTTCGGTCAGATACTTTAATTGGGCGTTCTAAGTCTTTATTACCTTTAGTGAAAGAGTAAATTATTGTTGGATCTGATTGTAATTTCATTCTTTTGTTTAGTCTGTTTACAAACACGGAGGCTACTTTTGGTCTTTCAGAAGGAACTCCGGTTTCTCTTTCAACAATTGATGCTAGTTTGATCGCTTCTTCTTTTGTCTTTACAGGAGTGTTTGGGTCGCGATTAGACCAAAGCTCATCTAAATTTTTTCTCATCGCTTCTCTCATTCTGTTTACCATCGATGCTTTGGTATCGTTGTAGGAATAGAAATATGTTTCTGGTAATAAGCTTCCTTCTTCGATATCTGTTGGAATTTGTCCTATTAATCCTGGGGCGCGGTCAATTATTTTAATTGCAGAGTCGGTGCTTAAGCCTTCAGCGATTGTAACCTTTCTAAAAAAAACGTTACCGCGTATCATTTTATGTAAAATTTTATAATAGGATAAGTTCTTTTCGAAGAAATATTCGCCATATCTGACTTTGGGATCAACACCCTTGATGATTTGTGACATGTAAAGAAAGGCTGCTGGTCTTTTTACTATGCCTTCTGAGTGAAGCTTATTGACAACTTCTCTTAATGTCATTCCGCTTTCGATGATAAATCTTTTATCTGATGAATGGTATTTATTTGGAGAATTAAAATACGTAATAACTCCTAGCAGCATCATAATGTAGGTCATTACTAGGACCGAAAATATGATGCAAAGTGCTGAAAGTTTCTTTTTCATTTTTTATATTCTTTTTAATACCAAGCAGGCGTTAGTACCACCAAAACCAAATGAGTTTGATAAAACATTATTAATGGTTTTTTCTTTAGCTTTATTGGCAACTAAATCAATATCACACGATTCAGATGGATTTTCTAAATTTATTGTTGGTGGAGCAATATTATCTCTAATTGCAAGAACACTAAATACAGCTTCAATAGCACCGGCAGCACCAAGAAGGTGACCGGTAGAAGATTTTGTTGATGACATTGAAAGCTTATAAGCGTGATCACCAAATACTTTCTTAATGGCATTTACCTCTATTTCATCACCCAAAGGGGTTGAAGTGCCATGAGCGTTAATATAATCAATATCGTCAGCATTTAGACCAGCATGTTTAAGAGCTAGTTTCATTGCATAAGTTGAGCCGCGTCCTGTTGTTTCTGGGGCTGTCATATGATAAGCATCTCCTGATAAACCATAACCACCAACTTCAGCGTAGATTTTTGCACCTCTTTTTTTGGCGTGTTCATATTCTTCTAATACTAAAAATCCCGCTCCTTCACCCATGACAAAACCATCGCGATCTTTGTCCCAAGGTCTTGATGCTTTTTCAGGCGTGTCATTATATTTTGTTGAAAGAGCTCTAAGAGCCGCGAAACCACCAATTCCTATTTCGCAAATTGTCGCTTCAGCACCACCGCAAACCATAACATCGACATCGCCATATTCAATTAGTCTAGCCGAGTCACCAATTGCATGAGAAGCAGAAGCGCAGGCAGTGACGCATGCGTGATTTGGACCCATATAACCATGCTTTATTGATATTTGTCCAGATAATAAATTTATTAAACTTGCAGGGATAAAAAATGGAGAAATTCTTCTTACTCCTCTTTCATGTTTGGTAATTGAGGTTCTTTCAATTTCCGGTAGTCCACCAATACCAGAGCCGGCCATAATTCCCGTTCTATATTTTTCTTCTTCAGAATGCGCTATCCATCCAGAGTCTTCGATGGCCATATCAGCAGCAGCGATACCAAAGTGGATGAATCGATCCATTTTTCTTTGCTCTTTTGGATCAATATATTTATTTACATCAAAATCTTCGCTAATTTCACCAGCAATTTGGCATGCACAAGATTTTGGATCAAATTGAGTGATTTTGTTAATTCCTGATTGACCTTTTATAAGCTTCGCCCAGCTATTTTCGGCATTACTTGCTAAGGGCGTCACAGCGCCAATGCCGGTGACGACAACTCTTCTTTTCTCAGACATATTGTAAAATATTCTATTAATAAAATTATTATGTTGGGTGAATTTAAATGCTTAAAAATTTTTCGCAAGGGCTTTTAACATATCAAAAAAGATACTTAACTAGCTGCTTAATTTCGTATATTTTTCATATATTTCCAGAACTAATAGTATTTAGGAGCTATCTAATTTTATGTTTATTTGGATAGTTTAAAGAGTAAGATGATGAGTCTCCAGAAATTTCTGATGATGCTTAATTTACTTTTTCCAACTTTTTTACCATAATCATATGAGATTGGAATTTCGTCTATTTTAGCATTAATTCTCGCTAGTTTTATTAAAAATTCACATGTGTAAGTAAATTCTGGTTCGCTGATAAAATCATTACCAATCTTGTTTTTTAATTCGATTATTTTTCCTGCTTTATAAGCTCTGTATCCGCTTGTAAAATCTCTGAGATAGTCGGCATTGATTTTTTTTGTTCTAAAGAGTTTTTTAAGTAAAAAAGCTGTTGTTTTGCTAATGAACTTTCTATATAAAGGAAAATCATTCATGGCACTAGTATTGCAAAACCTTGACGCTATTAATATGTCGAGATCATGCTCTTTAAGATGCGCTATCATTTCTTGAATTTGGTTTGGATTATGGGTGTTGTCTGCATCAAGAGTAACGATAGTATCTTCTTCAGAGCTATTGGCAATGGCATTTTCGAATAATCTTTTATAGGCTCTGCCTAATCCTTTTTGGTTGGTTAAAGGTAGAATCTTGATATTGCAAAATTTTGCATTTGCTTCAATTAATTCACGTGAATTATCAATTGTACCATCTAAACAGGCAATGATTTCAAAATCATTGTTATTTTTGTTTTTTATTACTTGCATCTCATGCGTGAGATCAACTAGGAATTTTTTTAAACTTTTTTCCTCATTTAGAGCGCAAAATAAAACTTTGATCATTTGTTATTTTATTCTTAAAATAATATTTTTGTTATTTCTTACTTTATCTTTATGAATTATAAAACATCAAGTAAACATTTTGATATTATCATTATTGGTGCCGGCGGCGCTGGTTTGAGTGCTGCTCTGGCTGCTAAAGAAAAAGGCGCTCAGAAACTGGCTGTTATTAGTAAGGTCTTTCCAAATAGTAGTCACACTGTTGCGGCCAAAGGCGGGATTAATGCTAGCTTAGGAAATGTTATCAAAGATGATTGGCGTTGGCATGCTTATGATACGATGAAAGGTTCGGATTTTTTGGCTGATGAAAAAGTTGTCGAAATTTTATGTAAAAATGCTAGTCGGGCAGTTCTCGATTTAGAAAAGATTGGTGTTGTGTTTTCGCGTGATGAATCTGGTAAAATTGCGCAGCGGGCTTATGGTGGTCAAACCACCGATTTTGGTAAAGGTAATTTAGCTTACAGGGCTTGTTATGCCAAAGATAAAACTGGGCAGACGATATTACATAGCTTGTATGGTAAGGCTATTGAAAAAGGTGTAGATTTTTTTGATGAATTCTTTGTTGTTGATTTATTCGTTGACGAAAATAGTTGTGGTGGCATTTTGGCAATTGATTTTAACTTGGGTGAATTGGTTATTTTTAGTGCTAAAAATATTATTATTGCTAGCGGGGGTTACAGCCAAATTTATAAAAATACGACATCTTCAAAAATTTGTAGTGGCGATCTATTGGCGTATTATTTTGACAATAATTTGCCTTTGCAAGATATGGAATTTGTACAATTTCATCCAACAGGAATTGCCAATTTAGGCTTCTTAATTAGTGAG
>JADHOZ010000038.1 GCA_016778745.1 Rickettsiales bacterium | reverse complement strand
TCATTTCGGTACATTTGCACCCAAATCAACACAAAGCCATGTCCAATACATATTAGAACATCCTTTTGTAACCCATAGTTTGATTTTGTTATCAATCGTTATTTTCGTTGGAGTCATTTATTACACTTATTTTAATTCATCCAAATGGCAAGCGACCCCCGGAAAAAGAATGATGTCTTTAAGAATAGTCAAAAATGAAAATGAAGATATTGGTTTTAATTTAGCATTAAGCCACTATCTACTGTCAATCACTCCTTATGTTTACGTATTATATCTCGCCTTCTACAAAATACATAATGAAATAACCTTCTTTGAAGCGATAACTTCTTCGAGAACAAATTTGATATTAGGAATATTTTTTGTAATGTGGCTACAATTTCATATCTTTACAAAAAAGAAAACAACCTTCTATGATATGGTATGTAAAACATCATGGATCAAACAAAAAACAAATTCTAAATATCCTTGGTAAATAAATGATTTTAAAATCACAAAAAACAATTAATTCAAAAATAAGCTGCAAAGGAATCGGGGTTCACAGCGGAAAAAATGCTTCCATAACATTCTACCCCGCCCCAACTGATACAGGAATAATTTTTAGAAGAACAGATTTTGATAAAGATAAATCTCACATTAGAGCTAAATATGACAATGTCATTGGCACAAACCTCGGAACGAGCCTTATCAACAAGCATGGCGCCAAAGTTTCAACGGTAGAACATCTAATGGCAGCAATATGGGGGTGTGGTATTGATAACTTATATATCGATATTTCTGGCGAAGAAATTCCAATCATGGATGGCAGCTCTGAACCTTTTATATTTTTATTTGAGTGCGCTGGAATCAAAACTCAAAACCAACCAAGAAAAGTGATTGAAATATTACAAACTATTCGCGTAGAAGAAGACGATAAATTCGCGCAAGTAAGACCATCAAAAGATTTTTCTATTGAATTAGAAGTTGAATTTTCTAAGCAAAAAATTGCTAAACAAAAGTTTATTTACAACCCAGAATCAACTTCATTTAAAAATGACATCTCAAGAGCAAGAACCTTCGGCTTCAAGCATGAAATAGAAGCATTACATAAAATGAATCTCGCTAAAGGAGGATCTTTAGACAATGCCATCGTCATTGATAACGGCAAAGTAATTAATAAAGAGGGCCTAAGATATGAAAACGAATTAGTACGTCATAAAGCACTAGACTTTGTCGGAGATGTTTATTTATCTGGATATTTCATAATTGGTGCTTTTAAGGCTTATAAAACCGGTCACAAATTAAATAATATGCTGATGCATGAATTATTTAGTAATAAAGATAATTATCGCATTATCTAGTATGAATTTATGGGTACAGTAATAAATCTCATTCAACTCTGAGTTCAAAACCTCTACGCAAATAAAATCGGTCCAAAAAACATTTTAATGATAGTATTTTTCATAATATTTATATCTCAAGCCGGTTGGAATTTCTCTAATATCACAATTCACCGCTTCTTCTGGTAGTAAATGTTCAATAACGAAGGACCTATTTCCTTCAAATCTCATCACCGTAAAATCTTCATTACTTCGATATTTTTTCTTCAAAAAAAGTGCATCTTCTACCGCTTTTCTAACATCTTTTGCACTAGCAAACCTAATTAAAACCACCTCATCTTTGCAAACCAATTCCGTATAATAAACGGTTTTATTCTTACAAGAAAATAACAGCAACAATATACTACCTAGCGCTAACTTGACCAACATTTCCAAATAATGCTTCAAAGAATCCCTCCTCTTGAGACTCTACCTTTGTATATTTTTCATTAAAATTAAAATTTTTATCTTCACTTCCTAAGTCAAATTTCTTAATTTTTCTCACTGTATCACCGCCCTTAAAATTAACCAATAATATTTTTCTATCTAAAATTTTTGGCTTAAAAAATAAAACCCTATCGGTTTTTTCATAAAAATATAACCAGACCTCATTCCTGCCAAGATAAGAAATATAAGTGGGAGAACCAAATCCTCTCAACAACTTGTCTTTTGTAGTAACACCTTCTTCAATAAAATTAATATCCACTAGATCAAACATATAACCATGTTTATCGATGTTAGATATACAACCAGTAGCTAATAATGTTAACATTATTAATAATTTTTTCATACAAAATAAAATTTATCATCCAAAAAACATGAATTAACTATAGTTTTTGATATAAAAACTACAATAGTTTCTTGCATTTAATGTAAACCCTAATTACAATGCGCCAATCCTATACCAACTTAAATTTTTTTAAACAAAATGGCAGTTCCTAAACAGAAAATCTCTAAATCAAGAAGAGGTATGAGAACGGGAAGTAATGGCTCACTAAAAGCTGATTTTCCTAACGTAGTTACTGATAAAACCACTGGTGAATTTAAATTACCTCACCATATTTCAGTTGACGGCTACTACAAAGGAAAAAAAGTAATAGCTGAAAAAACTAAAAAAGAAAAAAAAGACGCATAAAGAATTAATTATTAGTTGTTGGAATTTAATAACTAATAATTAATTTATCTCCCAATTTACAAAAAATCTTTGCCTCAATGATGAGACAACAATTATTAAAAATCAGTATTTAAGGTGACAAGAAATTTAACAATTGCGCTAGATTGTATGGGCGGAGACAGGGCTCCACAAATAGTTATCGAAGGTGCTGACTTGGTTGCTGCAAAAGACCAAAAAGTTAAGTTTTTATTTGTTGGTAACGAAAAAAAGATCACCCCAATAACCAATAACTGCCGCTACTTAAAAGGAAGATTCGAGATCGTTCACACTAAAGAAAAAGTTTCCTCAGATGAAAAACCCTCAGTCGCTCTTAGAAAAGGTAAAAATTCGAGTATGCGCTTAGCAATTGATGCAGTCAAAGAAAACAAAGCAGATTGCGTGGTATCCGCAGGAAATACTGGCGCATTAATGGCGATGTCTAAAATAGTTTTTAGACCTTTAGAAAATATTGACCGCCCAGCAATTATTGGCCTAGTTCCAACCAAAACTGGAAATCCAACCGTAATGCTGGATATGGGTGCAAATGTAGAAGCTGACTCTAATATTTTATTTCAATTTTGTATCATGGGTAAAGCCTTTGCCAAGGCAGTTTTAAAAATCAAAAATCCAAAAATAGCTATTTTAAACGTTGGTTCAGAAGATGTTAAAGGTCATGAAGGAGTACAAAATATCGCTGCAATTCTTAGAGAAAGTGAGTTAAAAAACAATTTTTACGGATTCGTCGAAGGAGACGACTTAATGACAGGAAAAGTAGATGTAATAGTAACGGATGGATTTACTGGAAATATCGCCCTAAAAGCAATAGAAGGGGCAGCAAAATTAGTTGCTAGTAAAGTAAAAGAAGCATTCAACGCTAATATTTTTTCCATGATCGGGCTATTGTTTTCTGGTATGTCAATTAAAAAACATACTAAAAGCCTAGACCCCAGACTCAGTAATGGCGCAATGCTAATTGGCCTCAACGGAATTGCTGTCAAAAGTCACGGAAGTACAGACAGAATTGGTTTTGCCAATGCAATCGAGGTTTCAATTTCACTCGTTAATGATCAAATAAACGAAAAAATCGCAAAAGAATTGAAGGATTTAGGAAAAGCAATAAAAAAGAATAAACACAGTAATTCAAATTAAAAAATATGATTTTTTCTAGTAAAATCACGGCAACAGGATCATACCTCCCAAAAAATATTGTTACGAATCATGATTTAGCTAAAAAAGTTGATACCTCCAATGAATGGATCATTGAAAGAACTGGAATCAAGCAAAGACATATTTCGGAAGAAAATGAATTAACGTCTGATATTTCAGTTAAAGCAGCACAAAATCTTTTTAATAGCTGCGATAAAAATCCCGAAGATATTGAGCTGATAATATTAGCAACCACTACTCCGGATCTCACCTTCCCTGCAACCGCAACAACAATACAAGCAAAATTAGGTGCAAAAAACGCTTTCGCTTTTGATATTCAAGCAGTGTGTTCGGGGTTTGTATTTGCATTAAATACCGCACATAATTTTATTAAATCAGGCCAGGTAAAAAACGCTCTAGTAATAGGCGCTGATACATTGTCTAAAATAGTAGATTGGAACGACAGAAACACTTGCGTACTATTTGGCGATGGTGCCGGAGCGGTATTATTAGAGCAATGCGAAGAAGGAAAAGGAATCATTGCCACAGACCTACATTCTGATGGCAGATTAAACGGTATCTTAAAAACATCTGGCGGCCCTTCTCTAAACCAGATTTCAGGCAAGATTGAAATGCAAGGTAAAGAAGTTTTTAAACATGCCGTAACAAAAATGTCCTCATCAGTAGAATCGGCCCTAAAAAAAGCCAATTTAACGAAAGAAGATATTAACTTACTCGTACCACACCAAGCTAATATCAGAATATTAGAAGGCGTTGCAAAAAAACTTAAATTAAGAGACGATCAGGTAGTAATAACCGTTCCAAAACATGCCAACACATCGGCGGCATCAATTCCTTTAGCGCTGGATGAAACATTCCAAAAAAATAAAATTAAAGAAAATGATATTGTAGTTCTAGAAGCTCTGGGTGGAGGACTTACTTGGGGCTCAATTGTTGTTAGATGGTAATACCAAACTCCATATTTATACCCCAAATATACTAATTTTCAGAAAATCTTGCAGGTACCTGCAAGAAATTAACTATTGTAAATAAAGGGCTCATAGTAGATTGATTCAAAGATAAACTATCTCATACCTTTTTGCACTGCCAACTCAAAAATACTCTCTAATTTCTTAGTCACCATCTCGCTACTATATTTTTCAAAGAACTTCTCGTAAGAATTTTCAGCTAATTTTTTAGCAAACTTCTGATCATTATTTAATCTTTTAATTGCGTCCGATAGTAAAGAGGGCATTTCTCTAGGACTATCTTTTGAAACCTTTAGACCATCAACTTCATGATTAATCACCTCGTCTGGACCCCATGAATTACTAGTTATTATTGGAGTTGAATACAGCATAGCCTCCAATAACACAATTCCAAACGTCTCACCAAATGATGGTAATATGAAAATATCAATATCCTCAAAGAATTTTTTCTTATCCTCGACCCAACCTAAAATTTTAAAATGATCAGATATCTTTAGTTTCTTGGCTATGTTATTTAAATTTTCTTCTTCTGGTCCAACGCCACCTATCACGTATTCACACTCAATTCCCTCTGCTTTTAATAGTGCAATTGCATGCAAAACCTTATCAAAATTCTTTTCGCTAAATAACCTACCCAAAGAACCAAGCCTAATTTTCTTTCTAAATGTTTTTTTAGTTATCTTTTTAAAATCTTTTGGAACATCAATCATATTAGGAATAACAAAAGACCTATCCTTTGGCATTCCAGCTCTCATTGATTCTTTACTAAAAAAGCTATTAACCGTCAATAAAAAATCAGATTTTAAAAACTTTTTTGGATTTACCCCATGATCGATTACCACAATCGGAAATTTTTTAAAACAAAGCATCCTAGCTAAACGAGATAAAACAAGGGCCCTGCCCGAATGACAAACAATAATATCAGGCTTAAATTTAAAAAATATCTTCGCCATTTTAACAATTGAAATGACGTCTCCCTGATTGACAGCCCCCACTTCATAAAATGCATTACCATAACCTCTAACTTCATTAGCAAAAACCATATTTGGTTTTGTAATTGAAACGACTTGATGATTATTCTTTGATAAATTTTTTGTGTAATCAACAAAACACCTCTCTACACCCAACGTTTTATTAACATTAGATGACTTCTTGTGATTAAATAAAATATTGACAATTCTCATATTACGTAAAGTTTTTTGGAATAGTTTCGCGATACCTATCTATCTCTTCTTTTCTTAATTTAAATTTTGCTAGATCTTTGCCTGTTAACCTGGATCCTGAGGTAGCCTTAACCTTTGAAGGGTTAATCTGCTTACCATTAACTAACACTTCAAAATGCAAGTGCGGACCCGTAGATCTACCCGTTGTTCCTACATAGGCTATGACATCTCCCTGCTTAACACGAGAACCTTTTTTAAATTTATTACTAAACCTACTAGCATGCGCATAAGCAGTTGAATATTGAGAATTATGCTTAATCCTAATATAATTTCCATACCCCCCCCTTCTACCGCGGTAGTTTATCACTCCGCTCCCTGCTGCCAAGATAGGGGTACCTCTTCTAGCAGCAAAATCAACACCCTTATGCATTCTAGAATAACCAAGAACTGGGTGCCTTCTCATACCGTACCTAGAAGAAACTCTTGCACCATGAATAGGTGTTTTTAGCAAAGACTTTTTAACGCTATAGCCCGCAGGAGAATAATAAGCAACCTCACCCTTATGTTCATACATATACATGTCAATTTGACGATCTTTTAGCGTGATTGAAGAGAAAATAACATTACCATCCTTAACCCTAGATCCATTAGCTGAGTAATATTCTTCAACCAAAATCTCAAATTTATTTCCACGCCTAATGTCACGCTGGAAGTCAATGTCATAACCATATTGATTAATCATATTCATCACCGTAGTCGCTGAAGCACCAAGACTCACACCATCAACAAATAAACCATTTTCTATTTCACCCACATATTTTGAAAGCTGCTTCCTTAATTCTATCTTCACAATATTAGAGCTATAAGTGCCATCAATATTTCGCGATGTAACTATCTTTTCTTCAGCGTTATTTGATATTTCAACTTTCTTTATGACAACCTGTCGCTTGATATCTTTAACTTTATTCAAACTATCTTTCTGATAATCAAGGCTCACCTGAAAATATAAAGAAACATTGTCACCTTCCTTTATTAATCTCGGATTAAATTTCTTTCTAGTCGCCGACAATATTTGAAAAATATCTTCCTCATCAGCATCAACATCAATCAAAATATTGAGCAAAGTATCTCCTGATTTTACAACGTGGGAGATCACACTCGGCTCTCTCAAGCTAAAATCAATTGAATCATTTTTAATATTAATCTTAATCGGATTATTGACCCGCTCATTATATTTACTCTCTTTATAGTCTTGAAATAAAATCTTCAAATAACCATAACCATAAAATAACACAAAACTCGCAATAATAACAACAGACACTGGCTTGAATAAGCGATGTTCTATCACATTATCTACGAGTTTAATAATTTTATGTGGAGAAAATTTTTGTCTCGTATGTTTTTTTGTAGGCTTTTTTTTCAAAAGAAATAAAAATTACTTGTCAATTGGCAAAAATTATGGTATAACTCAAACTACACCTTTTTACAACCTTTTTTACAACATTTTTAAAGATTCACTTTTAATTTTCAAACGTAAAAATTTTAACATGCCATCGAAAAAGAAAGAAACCGAAAAAAAGACCCCTCAAAAAACTAGCAAAAAGTCTACGAAGACTAAGTCTAAAAAAACCACCACCCAAAATAATAAAAATCTTGCCAAAGAAATTTTAGCAAAAAAGCCTACAAAAAAAATAGAACAACCTATTGAAGAGGTGACTCCAAAGGAAGATATTTTACAAAAAATAATTATCGCTAAGAAAACGGGAGAGAAAAACAAAATATCTTTCAAGATCGGAGACTGGGCTGTTTACCCATCACACGGCATTGGTAAAGTAACTGACATCGAAACAATAGAAATTGCCGGCGAAAAACATAGCTGCTATCTAATATTCTTTGAAAGAGAGAAATTAACCATCAAAACCCCTATAAGTAGCATAGACAAAATCGGTGTTAGACACATTATTTCTAAAAAGGAAATGGATGAAGTATTTGCTATTCTAAGAAGCGGCGTCAAAAAACTAAAAGGAATGTGGAGTAGAAGAGCGCAAGAATATGAAACAAAAATAAATTCCGGTGATATTACCCTTTTAGCAGAAGTACTAAGAGATTTAACCCGAGACATTGACGACTCTGAAAGATCTTACAGCGAAAGAATCATTTACGAAACTGCAATTGCTAGACTAGCATCCGAATATGCTGCAATCTATGGAATTGACTTTGAAAAAGCTCAAGACAAAGTAATTCTAACAGCTAAAGATAAAATTGAATCCGATGCTGCCAAAATCAATAAAAGAATCGATGATGACGATTTCGATAATTTTATTGATGATGATGAAGAGGAAGATGACGAGGAAGATGACGAAGATGACGAATATGAAGATGAGGACGATGATGAGTAATATCGTTTTAAAATTATCAAACATTAATAAATTTTTTACTCAAGGTGAGCAAAAAATTGAAGTTATTAAAAATGGTAATTTAGAAATCAAAGAATCCGAATTGGTCGCCCTAGTCGGCCCTTCGGGTTCAGGAAAAACAACCCTACTCCAAATTGCAGGTCTTTTGGATAACCCAAATTCTGGTACCATTGAAATCAATAACAGAAAGGTTAATCAAGACGACCAATCAAGAACCGAAATCAGAAAAAACAATATCGGCTTTATCTACCAATTCCATCACCTCCTTCCTGAATTTAACGCCTTAGAAAATGTAGCTTTACCACTCTTAGTACAAGGAAGGAGCAAGCAAGAATCATTCCACCAAGCACAAAACATCCTAAAAGAAGTAGAATTAGAGGACAGAAGTAACCACAAACCATCTGAACTATCCGGAGGCCAACAACAAAGAGTCGCAATCGCCAGAGCTATAGTAACAAAACCATCGCTAATATTAGCAGACGAACCTACAGGAAACTTGGATTACGAATTATCAGGAAAGATATTTAACTTATTTCTAAAACTAGTAAAATCTCACAAAATTGCTTGTTTAATCGTTACTCACAACAAAGAATTATCAAAAAAAGCAGATAGAGTTTTGGAGATTGAAAAAGTCAACAATTCTTAATCTAACACGAAGCAGAAAATCTATCTAAAGACCAGCTAGACTTTCAAACAAAGCCAAACCATCTAGACCAGTCACGTCAGCATCAATTGCTCTTTCTGGATGAGGCATCATCCCTAAAATATTTTTCTGACTATTAAAAATCCCTGCAATACTAAGTTCGGAGCCGTTAATATTGCCAACATCACTTAAATTTCCGCGATCATCAATATATCTAAACGCAATATTTCCGTCATCTTCTAACTTCTTTAAGGTATTACCATCAGCAAAATATCTACCATCCATATGTGCAACCGGCAACTTAATGATTTGATTTTTCTTATAATTGTTAGTAAAGACACTATCAAAATTTTCTACTCTCAAGGACACCTTATTACAAATAAATTTCATTTTTTTATTTCTAAGCAAAGCTCCTGGTAGCAAACCCGCTTCTGTCAAAATCTGAAATCCATTACAAATTCCCAAAACTTTAACACCTTTATTTGCTAATCTCTTAACTTCACTCATGACCGGCGAAATTGCAGCCATAGCGCCGCTTCTTAGATAATCTCCGTAAGAAAAACCACCCGGAATAACGATTAAATCTAAATCATCATTTAACGTTGTTTCTTTGTACCAAACACTTTGTACTTGGGATCCAATCTTTTTCAAAGCATCCTTGGCATCTCTATCGCAATTTGACCCCGGAAATGTAATAACTGCTGACTTCATATCTTAACTAATAATAATGTTACAAAATCTCAAAACTATAATCTTCAATAACCTTGTTAACTAAGACCTTATCACAAAGATCATCAACAATTTGAGCAATATTATCTTTTTGATCATCAGCTATTTTTAACTCAATTAACCTACCTTGCCTTACATCTGAAACCGAATTAAAGCCCAAATCCTTTGTTAAAGAATTTTCTATGGCTTTACCTTGAGTGTCCAAAACACCATTTTTAAGGGTTATTAAGATTCTTATTTTCATGATCTCTATTTAATATTAATATGTAATCGATTTGCCACTTCTGTATAAGCCTCAACTAAACCGCCAAGACCTCTTCTAAAACGATCCTTGTCTAGCTTGTTATTTGTGTTTATATCCCACAATCGACAGCTGTCCGGACTAATTTCGTCGGCTAGCAAAATATTATTTTCACTATCAAATCCAAATTCAATTTTAAAATCAACAAGCTTAATACCAATATCTAAAAATATTTTTTGTAAAATATCATTAATCCTAAAAGTTAATTTTTTAATCAAACTAAGCTGCTCTCTAGCAACAGCATGTAAAACTTCAACCGCGTGATCATCATTAATTAAAGGATCTCCAAGCTCATCTTTTTTATAACATAAATCTAAAACCGGATTTTTTAAGTCAATTCCTTCTTCAATTCCAAGGCGCTTTGCCATTGAACCAGCAGTAGTATTTCTAATAATTACTTCTAAAGGAATAATCGTGCATTTCTTAACAAGCTGTCTTCTTTCATCGAGCCTTTTAATAAAATGAGTTGGAATGTCATTGTTAGTTAGTTCTAACATAATAAATTCTGAAATATAGTTATTCAAAATACCTTTTGATGAAATCACATCCTTTTTTTGATTGTTAAAAGCTGTTGCATCATCTTTAAAATACTGAATTATTTCATTATCATTACCAGTAGAGTAAAGAATTTTTGCCTTGCCTTCGTAAAGTTTATTTTCAGACATATTTATTGATTTAATTTTTTAAGATTCGCTGCGCTTAATCCCACTTAGCAACTGGCGGCAAAGACATCAAAATCGCCTCTGTATTTCCACCTGTCATTAACCCAAATTTTGTACCACGATCATAAACTAAGTTAAATTCAGCATACAAGCCTCTTTTTCTTAATTGATGTTGTCTTTGCTCATCAGTCCAACTTTTATGCATATTGCGCCTAACTAATTTTGGAAAAATATCTAAAAATGCTAATCCAACATCTTTAGTAAAAGCAAAATTCTTATCAAATTCTGCGTCCAAATAATCATAAAATATACCACCAACACCGCGCGCTACATTTCTATGTTTAATAAAAAAATATTCATCACACCATTTTTTAAATGCCGGATAATAACTATCGTCACTCTTGTCGCAGGCGCCTTTGAAAGCCTGATGAAAATCTTTAGTATCTTCATCAACCTCATACATCGGATTTAAATCCGAACCACCACCAAACCACTCCTTAGTTGTGCAAATAAATCTAGTATTCATATGAACGGCAGGCACCAAAGGTGATTTCATGTGAGCAACTAAAGAAATGCCACTTGCCCAAAATCTTGGATCTTGCTCGGCTCCTGGAATCTGTTTTCTAAATTCCTCACTAAATTCACCATACACTTTTGAATAATTCACCCCAACTTTTTCAAAAACGTTACCTTTCATCATCGAAATTTCACCACTACCACCATCTACCGATTTATCAGCCAATGCATCTGCCCTATCCCATTTTTTTCTGGTAAATTTTCCTGGATTGTAATGATCAAATTCTATTTCAATTTTTTCAAACTCTAAACATATGTCATCGCGCAACTTTTTAAACCATTGTGAAGTGATTTCTTGTTTTTGGGTAATATCCATAATTTTTAATTGCTTAATTGAGTTGTCAATTGTAAATAATAGCTCCAGACATAGCACGAAACAATTTATAATACAATGAATTTTAAATCAAATTTCCTAAAAACATTTGTTGAACGCGGCTTTTACAATAATTGTACCCACCCAAAAGAATTAGATGATCTTTTAGCAACAAAAGGAATTAAAGCATATATCGGTTTTGATTGCACTGCAAAGAGCTTGAATGTTGGTAGTTTAATGCAAATAATGACCCTTAGAATGCTACAAAAAAATGGTCATACTCCTATTGTTCTTTTGGGGGGCGGAACCACAAAAATTGGTGATCCAAGTGGTAAAGATGAAGCAAGAAAATTTCTGACGGATGAAGAAATAGAAGAAAACCTAACTGGAATTAGAAAAACCATAGAAAAATTCCTAGTCATGAGCGGTAAAAATAGCACAATAGTAGTAAATAACGAAGCCTGGCTGCAAGATTTAAGCTACATAGATTTTTTACGAAATACAGGGAAGCATTTCACTATCAATAAGATGCTTACGTTTGATTCTGTCAAAACCCGATTAGAGCGCGAGCAACCCCTAACCTTCCTAGAATTTAATTACATGATTTTGCAAGCATATGATTTCTTTGAATTACATAAGCAAATAGACTGTAAACTGCAAATTGGTGGCTCTGACCAATGGGGCAATATTGTCAATGGCGTAGAATTAATACGAAAAACTAACAATGAAAGCCTCTTATTTAAGGGGGAGCAAGTTGACGCGTCAGCGAAAGTGACTGATTTGCATAATCAATCTCAAGTTTTTGGTCTAACAACAGACCTTCTCACAACTGCCGATGGCAAGAAAATGGGCAAAACGGCCGATGGCGCTATCTGGCTTGATGAAAATATGTTGAGTCCATATGACTATTTTCAATATTTCAGAAATGTTGATGATAGTGACGTCGTTAGATTCTTAAAATTATTTACTGACCTAGAGCTAAAAGAAATTAACAAATTAGAAAAGCTAGAAGGTCAAGAAATTAACAAAGCTAAAGAAATGTTAGCTTTTGAAACTACCAAAATCTGCCACGGTGAAGAAAAAGCTAAAGAAGCACTGGCCAAAGCCAAGGAAATTTTTATTTCTAAAAATTCTCATGCATTTGAAGAAAAAGAAATTTCGCTAAATACAGAAAAAAAACTAGCTGAGATAATCAAAGAAATTGGCGCTGCTGAATCAAATTCAAAAGGCAAAAAACTCATTCAAGGAAATGCCATAAAAATAGATGGCAAAATAATGAGTGATCCCAATTATACATTCACCAAACCAACAAATTTTGAACTAGGAATTGGCAAGAAAAAATTCTATAAAGTAACCATAACATGAAAACAGACATACTAGCAATTGGCAACGCCATCACAGATATCTTATGTCAAATTGATGACAATTTCTTAGAAGAACATGGCCTTATAAAAGGATCAATGTCATTGATTGATGAAGAAATGGCACAAAAACTATCCAGCATCACATATGAGAAAATTTCTGCTGGTGGTTCAGCGTCAAATACCATTGCAGCTATGGCGCAACTCGGCAATAGCTGTCATTTTATCGGCAAAGTTGGTCATGACGAATTTGGTGAAAAATTCATTAAAGGCTTACAAGAAATTAACTGTAACTTTCTGACAGACAAACATATTTCCAAACCAAGTGCTAGATCTTTTATTTTTGTATCTGGCGATGGTGAGCGCACAATGTGCACCTTTCTAGGCTGCGCTCCTGAAATAAGTGAAGATGATATCAAAGAAGATTTTTTTAAGGATCTAA
>JADHOZ010000037.1 GCA_016778745.1 Rickettsiales bacterium | reverse complement strand
ATTGCTAAGGAATATGGGCCAACGGTACATGATATATTTAAAGAGATAGATTATAAGGCTTGTGCATCGGCTTCAATTGCGCAGGTTCATAAAGGAGTACTTAATGCAAATAACCGAAAAGTTGCCATTAAGATATTGCGTCCAAATATTGCGAAAACGGTCTCTCGCGATATAAGAACTCTTAATGTGTTAATATTTTTTGTTAGAATATTTTCTAAATTCTTTTCCAAAACGTTATCGGATCTTTCCAGTCTCTTAAAATCTGTTGCTAACTTTGAATTGGATTTATTACTAGAAGCAGCAAATGCTTCGAAAATTAAGAGTGACCTAAAGGCGGTGGAAGGTATTTATGTTCCGGAAGTATTTTGGAAATACTCAAGTAGTAATATATTAGTTCTAGAATGGTTAGATGGAATAGCATTTTCAAATCCCAAAGAAATTGCCAACACTAAGTTTGACAAAAAAGAAATCGCTAAAAACCTAGTGGTAGCATATTTCCATCAAGTATATGTTAGCGGATTTTTTCATGGCGATATGCATCCGGGAAATCTAATACTATTGGAAAATGGCGATATTGGTCTAATAGATTTCGGTATAGTTGGAAAAATAAATAAAAAAACCAGAAATTGTATTGCTGAGATATTAATCGCTTATCTTCAAAGAGATTATGATCAGGTGGCTAAACTACATATTCGTGGTGATTTAGTGCCGCAAGACACTAATGTTGATGATTTAGCTCTGACATGTCGAAAAATTGGTGAAACAATAGTGGGATCGAATGTGAAAGAGGTTTCGGCAGCTAAATTATTAACATCACTAATCTTGATGACAAAAGAATATAATATGTCAACCAGACCAGATTTATTGCTTTTACAAAAAACAGCATTGTTAGTTGAGGGGGTGGGGGTAGTATTGGATCCTGAGTTAAATATGTGGGATCTAGCTAGGCCATGGGTGACAAAGTGGGCAAAAACTAATATTGGTTTTGATGCTAAGATACGAGACTTCATTATTGATTGTATGGATTATTTAAAACATTATCATTCAAAAAGATAAATAGCATGAATATTAGGGCTGGGTTACAAAATTCAACTCATCCGAAGGCAATAAGATCAAACGCGTTCATGTAAATCCAGCGATCCAAAATGACAATGTGGAAAAATTATTACTATGTTAGATTACAAAATTACCTTGTTAGATTACAAAATTACCTCCCGCAAAAAATACCAAGAATTCCAAAATCTTGCCCATCAAGACCTAGATCAATTCTGGTCACAAATAGCAAAGAATTACCATTGGTTTCAAGATTTTGACACCGTCTCAAATTGCGATCTCAAAAATGCACATATTAATTGGTTCGAAAATGGTCAAACTAACATTTCGTATAATTGTCTGGACCGTCATTTAGAAGAAAGAGGAGATCAAGTTGCGATCATTTACGAGCCAAACGATGTCAACGAGGAAATAATCAAATATACTTATAAAGAATTACATCAAGAAGTTTGTAAATTCGCTAATGTATTGCAAGCAAATAACGTGCAAAAAGGCGATAGAGTTTGTATTTATATGCCAATGATAATTCAAGGTGCCATTGCTATGCTTGCCTGTGCCAGAATAGGGGCAATTCACTCGGTTGTATTTGCTGGTTTTTCGGCGAAAGCATTACAAGACAGAATCATTGATTGCGCAGCAAAAGTTCTCATCACATCAGATGTATTATTTCGTGGTGGAAAAACGTTGAAGCTGTTTGATATTGCCGCTCAGGCGCTGCAAGAAAATACACCAGTGAAAAATGTTATTGTGTATCAACGATTGAGTAGCGCACCAAGCACAAAAAATTTGCCAAAAACGCTAATTTGGCAAGATGAAGTGAAAAAACAATCATCGAACCATGAGGCGGCGCAATTAGATTCTGAAGATACATCCTTTATTTTATACACTTCAGGGTCAACTGGTAAGCCAAAAGGTGTCATACATTCGACGGCGGGCTACATGACCTATGCTGGTTATTCATTTCAAAATGTTTTTAACTATCAAAAAGATGATGTATTCTTTTGTACTGCCGATATTGGTTGGATAACAGGTCATACTTATTTGGTTTACGGGCCACTTTTAAATGGCGCCACCACAATTATGTTTGAAGGAATACCAACATATCCAGACGCTTCTAGATTTTGGCGCATTATTGAAAAACACAAGGTTAATATTTTCTATACTGCACCAACTGCAATTAGGGCTTTAATGAAAAAAGGAGATGAGTTTGTTGATGCATATAAAATGCCGTCTTTAAAAGTTTTAGGTAGCGTTGGTGAGCCAATTAATGAAGAAGCTTGGAATTGGTACAATGAAAAAGTTGGCAAAAATAATTGCCAAATTGTTGATACATGGTGGCAGACTGAGACGGGTGGTATTTTAATTTCTGCTTTGCCAAATTTAACGAATAGTAAAGCGTCTTTTGCTGGTAATCCACTGCCTGGTATTGAGCCAATATTGTTAGACAATGAAGGTGCCGAAATTAAAGGGGCTGATATTTCAGGAAATTTATGTATTAAAAAACCATGGCCTAGCATGATTCGTGGTGTTTGGGGTGACCGAGAAAAATTGATTGATACGTATTTAAGCAAATTTCCGGGATATTATTTTGCTGGTGATAGTGCATTTAGAAGTATTGAGGGATTATACAGAGTCATTGGAAGGGTAGACGATGTGATTAATGTTTCTGGGCACAGACTCGGTAGTGCTGAGATTGAAAATGCTATTAACAAACATGAAGAAATTTGTGAATCAGCGGTAATTGGCTTTCCTCATGATATAAAAGGTGAAGCAATATGCGTCTTTGCTATTGCTAAGAAGGATTTATCAGCTAAAATACATCAAACTAGACAAGAAATAATTGCTCTTGTAAAAAAAGAAATTGGTGGGGTTGCAATGCCGGATAAGATATTTATCTCATCTGATTTACCAAAAACTAGATCTGGCAAAATTATGCGCACAATATTGAAAAAATTAATAAATAAAGAAAACGATTTAGGAGACATAACAACCTTAGTAAATCCAGAAATCGTTGAACAATTAAAGGAAAAAATAAATGTTTCTTAACATGTTTAAGTCCAAAATTCATAGGGCTACAGTGACAAAAGCTGATTTAAATTATGAAGGGTCAATTTCTATTGATACAGATCTTTTAAAACAGTCTGGGATATTAATTGGTGAAAAGGTTGACGTTGTTAATATCAATAATGGTGAAAGATTTACAACTTACACCATCGAAGCTCCAGCAGGTTCTGGGCAGATTCAAGTGAATGGTGCTGCGGCAAGATTAGTACAGCCGGGAGATAAGGTTATCATTATTGCTTATGCGATTGTTGATGAAGAAGAAGCTAGGAATTACAAGCCAACAGTGATCGTTGTAGACGAAAATAATGTTGCATCTTAAAACGGTGGTGCGTATAGTGCCTCTCCCAATTTATTTATAAATCTATTTAGGTATTTAAGCGATGAAAAGAACATGGCAACCAAGCAAATTAGTTAGAAAAAGAAGACACGGCTTTAGAGCGAGAATGGCTACTGTTGGTGGTAGGAAAATCTTGGCCAGAAGACGCGCTAAAGGCAGAGCTTCCCTAACTGTTTAAAATATTTTCTAACACCACTAATCCTACCGAATTGGCAATTTAATTTTAGCCAAATGAAAATCCTTCAGATTAAAAAATCAGCTGACTTTAAAAAAATAGGCAATCCCAAAAATCAACAAACACTAAAATTTTTTTCTAAAACCCTTATTCTCCTAGCTCACAAGACTGATAATAAATATCTCCAAGATACATCTTCTGGTAAAATGGCCAAAGATTTTTGCCGTATTGGCTATACTGTTAGTAAGAAGGTTGGAAATGCCGTCACAAGAAATAAAGCCAAAAGAAGACTTCGTGAAATAGTGAAAAAATTAGCTCCACAAATGGTTAAGAATCATTTTGATTATGTAATAATCGCTAAAAAAGAAATTGCCGGAGCTGATTTTAATAACATTACTTCCGATGTAAAATTTTGTTTAAAACGTATTCATACCCCGAAAAATGACAAATAAAAAATCAAAAATACCATATATTTTATTAATTTTCTTTCTGGTGGTTGTTAGTGTTAATGTGGGCTATATAGTAATTTCACGAGATAGTCTGCCGGGGGTTGCTACTAAAAATTCCTACAATAAAGGAATAAAATATAATCAAACGATTGCGCAAAAGGAAGCACAAGAACAATTGGGTTGGAAGGTTGAAATGGAAATGAGGCAATCTGGTGAAAATAGTAAAGATATTCATATTAAGCTATTAGATAGAAGGGGTCAGAACATTGAAGGCGCTAAAATCAATGTAAAATTCTTTCGACCAACATATGAAGGAATTGATTTTGAAGTTGAGTTTATTGAACAGAAAAATATCTATCAACAGCAAGTGACATTTCCGGCATTAGGACAATGGGACTTTGGAATATCGGTTAGGAAGGGTGAAGATAGTTTCTTTGTGAAAAAGAGATTGGTGATACATAATTTAAGTGAATAGATTTTTGATTTGGGTGTGAGCGTTAAGAGCGAGAATGCGACCCTTTTAAGGTTCAGCCTTTGTTATAACTAACCTAGATGAATAATAAATATTGCCTACATTGTAATGAGAAATTAAAGCCAAAACAGGTCGATTTTTGCTGTTTGGGATGTGGTTCCGCTCACGCATTAATCAATAACCTCGGATTTAAAAAATATTATGATGTCAGAGAAATAAGCCAAGAAACAGCAAATCTAAATTTACAAAATAAAGATAATTTCAGTTTAGTTGAAGATATTAGTGAGTTTGTAAAAAGGGAAGGTGAGAAAATATATTCAAGCAATTTAATGGTAAAAGGTCTGCATTGCGCCGCCTGTGTTTGGTTAATTGAGAGTATTTTAACAAAACAAAAAAACGTTTTGGAAGCTAGAATAAATCTTTCAAGGAAGAGTCTTTATTTAAAATGGCAAGGTAGCAAAAAAGATGGTAATGATCTAGTCGCAGTTATTCAAAAAATCGGCTATACATTACTACCTTTTGATATTGAAGTGCTAAAAAAGGAAGAGCAAAAATATGATAATACAATATTAAAAGCTCTTGCCGTTGCCGGTTTTGGCGCTGGTAATGTCATGTTATTTTCTTTTTCAATTTGGTTTTCTGATCTCAAAATAATGGGTCCAAAAACCATTAATCTTTTACATTTATTCTCATCTTTAATTGCGCTTCCGGTTATTATTTATGCAATTAGACCGTTTTTGTCATCTGCTTTGCAGGCTATGAAAGCAAAAACCACTAATATGGATGTGGCAATATCGGTTGCTATTATTTTAACAACCATTACCAGTACTTTTCAAACACTCAATAAACAAGATCATGTGTATTTTGATTCTGCTTTAATGCTAATTTTCTTTTTACTTGTTGGGCGATATTTAGAGTTAAAAGCGCGTAAGAAAGCGTTTAATATTGCCAGTGAGTTTTCTTTATTAAATGCGGGTTTTGCCAGAGTAGAAGAAAGTAATAAAATAAAAACTATTCCAATATCTAAGATCAAAAAAGGCATGACAATTTTAGTTGCCCCCGGAGAGAAAATTACTGCGGATGGCATCGTTATCTCAGGAAATAGTGAAATTGATAGTTCAATTATTGATGGGGAATCTATTTATAAAAAAATAAACAAAGGTGCATCTGCTTTTGCTGGCTTTATTAATATTTCGTCGCCTTTAAAGATTTTGGTCACAAAAGACTCAAAAGATAGCCTGATTTCGCAAATTATTAATTTGAGTGACGAAATAGATAAGTCAAAAAATAAATTTGTCACTATTTCATCTCGTTTAAGTAAATTTTATACGCCAGCAGCTCACTTAATTGCTTTAATTACTTTCGTTTATTGGTTCAGTTATGGCTGGGAAAATGCACTCATAACAGCTACGACTGTGCTAATCATAACATGTCCGTGTGCTTTAGCTTTGGCGGTGCCAATTACGCAAACAATTACTATTTCTAAATTAATCAAACATGCTGTTTTAGTAAAATCTGGACAGGCTTTGGAAAATATTCGATCCGTTGAGACAATAATTTTTGATAAAACAGGCACGTTAACCGAGTCTAATTTGACGTTAGATAAGATTAAGGATCTTAACACAAACAAGATATTAAATACAAAAGACCATAAATATCATTTACAACTTGCTGCTTCTCTAGCCAAAAATAGTACTCACCCAATATCAAAGGCGATCAGTGATTCGTGTCATCAAGAATTATTTGATCTCAAAGTCAAGGAAGAAAAAGGCTTTGGTTTGTCGGCCATTTACAAAAAAAAGTCAATCACAATGGGGCGTAGTGAATTTTGTAAGATAAAAGCAGATAATCACGTTAAGCAGACGTCATGTTACTTAAAATATGGTGACAAGGAACTAATATTTTTATTTAAAGATAATATCAAAGAAGATGCCGCCAAGGTGATAGAGCGTTTACAAAAAATGAATAAAAAAATAATATTGTTATCAGGAGACATCGAAGCGTCGGTACAAAAAACCGCTGATTTTCTGGGAATAAAAGAATATTATTCCGGCCAAACACCAGTTCAAAAAGCAAATTTCTTACAGAATCTAAACCAGCAAAAAGAAAAATTCATAATGCTAGGAGATGGTATTAATGATGCCCCGTCACTTGCGCTAGCCGATATATCAATATCATTTAATAATGCTTCAGATATTTCTAAGAATATTGCTGACATAGTAATACAAGGTCAAAAGCTAATGCCTTTAATAACAATTATTGCAGCATCGCATAAATCAATATCACTCATAAAGCAAAATCTTACATTTGCGGTGGTTTACAATGTTTTTGCTATATCTCTGGCGGTAACAGGAAATGTAACGCCACTCATTGCCGCCCTTTCGATGTCGGCATCTTCTTTGATAGTACTCTTGAATTCTTTAAGGATGAAGGTAAGGTAAGGTGCTATGTTTACATTAATTATTTTAATACCAATCACATTTTTGCTCAGTTTAGGTGGTTTAATCGCTTTTTTATGGTCAATTAAAAATAAGCAATATGATGATTTGGAGGGTAGTGCAAGTAGGATTTTATTTGATGATAAAGATAACAAAAAAGAATAATTATTCATTGAGTTTTCTTTTTCTGATGTTTACTTTGATGAGGAAAGCCCCTTATTCATATAATTTGTGATCGAAAATGAGAAGTGTAATTACGCAAATTTTTATTATTTTCTTATTATTTTCTCTAACGTCTTGTGAAAATAATAAAGATGCACCAGTAAAGTTAAGAGTTGTTAGTCTACAAGGAAAGGCAAAACCAGTTGACATCAAAACTCCGGATTTAAATATTAAGGCTTTAAAAGAGCAGGGCGGGTCATATTCGCGTTCTCATTATGTTGAGACTGCGCCAATTAATAATAGAGCTAATAGTCAAGAATATTACAATAATAGCTTTTATGAAAATAAATATAATGCTCCGTCTTCGCAAAAGATAAATACGAGTGAACAAGAGGTGGTATACAGAAATGAGTTTAATAATGATGCCGCCACCAGTTCGCAAAATGTTCGATATATATTGGACAGTAAAAAAAGCAATCAGGATGAAAACCCAATAATTGTTCAAAATAATTCTAATGCCCCAAAAATTAATAAAACTATAGAGTTTGACTTATCGGACGCTAAATCAGAGTCAACTAGAAAAGAAAAAAAACCAGTTAAAAAGCAGGTTGAAAAGATTAATTCTAGTGGATATTTTGTGCAAGTTGGGGCTTTCAAAAGCAAGAAAAATGCCGATAAAAGTTTAAACTATATGAGGAAATTTCATAACGGCGTTGTCAAGAATAATGTCGCAACATCGGGCATAAAATATAAAGTAATTTTGGGTCCTTTTGCTAAAAGGTCATCTGCACAAACATTGTATAACACAATCAAAAAATCCGGACATGATGCTTTGATAATTAAAACACGTTATTAATTACTAGATTGTATGTATCGCTTATTAGTAGTTTTTTCATTATTACTTTTATTTTCTTGTAGTGAGGTGACCGATCCTAATAAAAGTTTTAATGCCAAATATTCGATGGAAGTACAAAATATTTTAAATTCTAGGCCAGCCAGTCAAAAAATATCCGATCAAGATTTGCAAAGAAAAAGAAGTTTCGGTGCAATCACTCAAGATGATGTAATTAATGAATCAATTGACAGCAATATTCAATATTATCCATATTTTGATATTAGAAAATTCGGGCAAAAAACGCCAAAAGTACATTTGCCAAATATGGAGGTTTATGACAAAACTCGTTTCCAAAATCCGTCAAATCAAACTCCGCCAGATATTTTTGAAGTGACGTATGACAACAGACAATATCGACCTTTCAAATACCAAGGCGCTAGATTTGATGCAATTGCCATTCCGCCTACAGATATTTACGGCGTCGAGACCTCAATGACAAATAAAGAATACCTCCTTGCTGGCAATAATTCTGTTCAGAATTCAATTGAAAATATGAAGTCAAATAGAGAATCTTTCGATACACAAAATAGCGCGATTTTAATTGCTGAGCAAAAAAATATAAGACATGAGAAAAAAACAATAAAAATATTCGGCAAGCATGTTCTAGAAGAATCTGGTTTAGAGTAATGATTACATTTACTAGAAAAATATTATTGACTTTTACATTATTATTGGTGGTTTTGCTTGATGCAAAGGCCTCTTATGATAGTCCAGATACGAATCAACAATTTTATTATTTGATAGATCTGGATACAAAAGAAGTATTAGCTGAGAAAAATTCCGATGTTCAAATTCCGCCATCCTCAATGACAAAAGTAATGACAGCTTTTGTTGCTTTTGATTTAATTGAAAAAAATCTATTAACTCTAGATAAGCAATGCAAAATAGGCTACGACTCGTGGCGTAAATCAGGGTCAAGCATGTTTTTAAATCACGGAGATTTAGTTTCAATGGATACTCTACTGCAGGGTCTGCTAGCAGTATCTGGCAATGATGCCGCAGTGGCAATTGCTAAAAATGCCGCAGGAAGTGTCGAAGAATTTGCAGCGTTAATGAATAAAACCGCTAAAAGAATAGGGTTAAAAGATAGTCATTTTATGAACCCGCATGGTCTATATGAAAAGGGGCATTATATGAGCCTAAGAGATTTAGCTACGTTAGCAATTAATTTTTATGAGAAATTTCCACAATATACGCACTATCTTTCAATTCCCAAATTCACCTATGAAAATATTACCCAATATAATCGCAATCCTCTAATGAAAAATCATTATGAGGGTATCGTTGCTGGAAAAACGGGTCACACCAATCAGGGTGGATATGGCGTATTGGGAATTGTAAAAAGAGACAATAGAAGATTAGTTGGCGTAATAAACAAAGCTAGAACGCCGCAACAAAGAACAAATTCAATCATAAAATTATTTGACTATGGCTTCAATAACTATAAACAGCTAACCTTGTACAAAAAAGGTCAAAAAGTTGCAAACCTCAAGACGTGGCTTGGCGCCAAAAATACTGTAGGTGCTATTGTCAAAGACGACGTTATATTTAATACAAGGAGAGACACTAATATCAAAGATATTAAAGCAAAAGTTAACTTTTTAAGTCCCATATATGCTCCAATTACGCAAGATACAAAAATAGCTGATTTAATAATTACGGTTGATAAAAATAAAAAATACACATATCCTTTATTCGCGGAGCATCCTGTAAAAAAAGCAGGATTTTTTACAAGAATGCGTCAAGTTCTAAGACATAAAGTAAATAATTTTCTTAGATAATATTAAATATAAATCCCGTAAAACTATGGACATGAAAGCATTGATGCGTCAGGCACAAGATATGCAAAAAAAAATGCAAAAAGCTCAAGAAGACCTTGCAAATGAAGAATTTGAAGGAAGCGCCGGTGGTGGAATGGTAGTGGTTACTATCAACGGAGCAGGAATTTTAAAAAAAATTAATATTGATTCTGAAATAGTTAAAGTTGAAGAAAAAGACATCATGGAAGATCTAATTATAGCAGCAGTTAACGATGCTAAGAAAAAAGCAGATGATGCATCGTCTGATTCATTAAAATCAGCAACAGGAAATATCCAACTTCCCCCTGGATTTGGATTTTAAAAAATGAAAATTAAGTTATGCGGTTTTAGTGAAGAAAAATCTCTTAAAGCCGCAATACAATCTAATTGTGATTTTCTTGGCTTTGTTTTTTATGATCAGTCGCTAAGAAATATTTCGATTGCAAAAGCCAAAGAATTATTTTCCCTTATCCCAGATTCAATCAAAAAAGTAGCGGTCATCGTTGACCCAGGCGTTGAATTGTTAAACAAAATTGCTGATCTAAAGCCAGATTACATTCAGTTTCATGGCAATGAGTCACCAGAATTCATAAAAAATTTTCAACATTCTTACCCAAATATCAAAACCATTAAGGCTTTTAGAATCTCTGAAAAAAAAGATTTACAAGCAATAGAAAAATATGACTTTGTGGATTTATTTCTTTTTGATTCAAAAGTAAAAAATGAAATGGGCGGCAGTGGTCAGAAAATAGATTGGTCCATTTTAAAAGATTTCCACACAAACAAAGAGTGGATATTATCCGGTGGTCTAAATATCAATAATATTGACGATGCAATAAAAGAAACAAACGCAACCTTTATTGATATTTCCTCAGGAATTGAAAGTGGCAAAGGGGTGAAGTCAATTCAGAAAATTGAAGAACTAATGCATCATATCAAGGAATAAATATGTGGGTGGGGTTGAAACCCCATTCAGCCTAATTCAGTATTGGGTTTATATTAGTAGGGCCTTTGGGGCTTTTCCCCCAATCCTAAGATTCATGCAAAATGAAATTTGAACATAGTGTTCAAATTTCATTTTTTACTTAAAATATCCTTGGCTCTTTCTTCAAAAGCTCCCATGACTTTCTCATTTGCCTTCTCAAAAATTACTCCAATTAGCGCAGTGAAAATCTTGGAATCAAACTCAAAATCAATGTAAAATTCAACATCACAATTTTGTTCATCAATCTCGGTTATTCTCCAGTGATTGTAGAGTTTTTTGAACGGCCCAGAGATGGCATGAACATCGATTGCATAAACCCCATTATCAAAATTATGCGCAATATCGGATCGATATTTTTTTACGAAACCTTTGAAGTTTATTAACAAGTCAGCATGTAAGTTATTAACGGATATTTCTTCAATGATTTTGGCATGTTTACACCATGGCAAAAACTCTGGATATTTCTCAATATCCATCACTAAATTATAAATATCTTTGGCTAAGTATGGTAGCTTTTTATGTTGTCTGACCTCGGGCATATTAAAATATTTTCTTAAAACCTTCGCTTATTTGATCCATTCCCTCTTGTTGACTCATCATTTGTTGCATTTCATTTTTATCCATCTTGCCAAATTTCTTCATCATTTTTTGCATTTGTTTATATTTCTTAAGAAGTCTATTCACTTCTTGAATAGTAGCGCCAGAACCGGCGGCAATTCTTCTTTTTCTTGAGGAGTTTAAAATATCAGGTCTTTGTCTTTCTTTTTTTGTCATGGACAAAATCATCGCCTCTTGTACTTTTACTTCATTTTCAACGTCACCAATTTTTCCCATATGTTCTCTTAATTTTCCTGCTCCCGGCATAAATTTAATAATGGAAGAGAGGCCACCCATTTTTTTCATATTTCGAATTTGGCTCAGCAAATCATCTAAATCAAAACTACCTTTTTCTAGCTTCTTTTTAGCCTTTTCCATTTCCTTTTCATCCATGACTTCTTGTGCTTTTTCGACAAGCGAGACAACGTCACCCATGCCAACAATTCGTGAAGCAATACGATCCGGGTTGAATTCTTCTAATTCGTGGAGCTTCTCCCCAACACCAATAAACTTAATAGGGCAGTTAGTTGCTGCTTTCATCGTTAACGCAGCACCGCCTCTAGCGTCGCCATCTAGCCTAGTTAAAATGACGCCAGTTAAATCTAACTTCTCGCCAAAATTTTTCGCCACATTGACCGCGTCTTGACCAATCATAGCATCGACCACCAATAATGTCTCGGTCGGACTAGTTTCTTTTGAAATTTCAACAATCTCATCCATCATTTTTTCATCAACATGAGTACGCCCAGCCGTATCTAAAATGAGTGCGTCATAAGCAAATTCTTTTGCTTTTGCATAGGCCTTTTTGGCCAGTAATATCGGCGAAGAGGATTCATCAAATTCATCAATATCTACGTCAATTTTATTAGCCAAAATCTTTAACTGCTCAGCTGCGGCAGGGCGATAGGTATCAAGAGAAGCAAGAAGAATTCTTTTATGTTTTTTTTGTTTTAACAGTAGTGCTAACTTGCCAGATGTAGTGGTTTTGCCGGCACCTTGTAAGCCAGCCATCAAAATTACAATGGGTGGTTTTGCATTAAAGTTAATTTCTGATTTCTCGCTACCAAGTAATGTAACTAATGCATCATTGACAATCTTAATGATCATTTGCCCTGCAGAGACACTTTTGACAACCTGTTGCCCCAGAGCTTCTTCTTTGATTTTGTTAATAAAATCTTTAGCAATTGGTAGAGAGACATCGGCCTCAAGTAGCGCAATTCTAATTTCGCGCATTGCGGAATTTAGATCATCTTCAGATATGTGTTTCTTACCTGAAATTCCATCAAAAATTTTTGTTATTTTATTAGAGAAATTATCAAACATTACGTTATTTTTTCGATTATGTTATTTGGTATCAAAGTGCTTGTAAGATTGTTAGAATTAATGCAAACGACTTGAACATTCATTTTATTTAACAGAGATCCATCAAGTAACATTCTTTGTGCAAAATCAATAGTTTTTTCACTGATATCGGTAATTTCAATTTCTATTTCTATTAAATCATCAAGTTTTGCTGGCCTAATATAATGAAGGTCACATTTTCGAACCACAAAGGCAATTTTCTCTTGTGTCAGTAATTCATTTTGCGAAATCCCAAGATCCCTTAAAAAATCAGTTCTGGCTCTTTCAAAAAATTTCAAATAATTAGCGTAATAAACGACACCACCTGCATCAGTATCTTCGTAATAAACTCTGTAACTATATTTATTCATACCTCAACCGAACAATTAGGAGTTTCATAAAGTTTAATTTTGACGCATTTAACGTCATAATGAGCGAATAATTTCGGGCAAATATCTTCTAAAATATGCTTAGCAATATTTTCTGCTGTTGGATTTTTATCCATGTAATAAATATTTTGTTTAGTGACAGACTCGATTTTATCACCCAATTCGCTATCTTGCCTAAATAAAATCGTATTATGATCCAAATTATCATCAATCCATCGCCCCAAAACTTCCTTAATCACCCCAAAATCAATAACTCTACCCAGCGAAT
>JADHOZ010000036.1 GCA_016778745.1 Rickettsiales bacterium | reverse complement strand
TCGCGCAATTAACAGGCTCTACTTTTTGGCTCGCACTCCCGAAAAACGATTTAGTAGAAGAAATTATTTCTTTTTCAAAAAATAATATCTGGCCCGAATCGTTGAGTCATTCGATGAAAAATGAAATGGATGAATTGGTCTCTAATCCCACAAACCTCAGCACCCAGCTTGACTCATTTAAAAATGACACATTGATTCATCTCATTAATGAAACTGAATCATTTGTACAGTTCTTAATAAAACGCGGACATGGATTCCAATTGGAACCCGGCGATCTTTTTCTACTACCCCAAGAAACCCAAGAAAATTGCTGTTGGCACTCGGTGTTTTGTTTAGGAGAAGAAATGGGACAAGCACTTTCTTTTGCCATCAGAGCAAGAATTTAGAATATTATTCTAACTATTTACCACAACATTGTTTAAACTTTTTTCCACTTCCACACGGACATTTCTCATTTCTACCTACATTTCCCCAGCTTGATGGATCTTTAGGATTTCGGTTTTCAGGATCAATATTTGTTATTATTTGCGATTTAGATAAGCGAGGATTTTGCTGCGATATGTTGTCAAAAACAGCTGGATCATTTCTGCTTTCAAACATTTGCTGTTTTGGTTCTCCAGCAATAATATTTACCTCACCCTCTTCTTCTTGTCTTGAAATATGAACGTTTGAAAGGCGGCTAACAACTTGTTCTTCTATTCTTAACATCATATCTTCAAATAGGCTAAATGCGTCTCTTTTATACTCAATTAGCGGATCTTTTTGTGCATAAGCTCTTAAATTGATACCATTTCTTAATTTATCTAGCGATAATAAATGATCTTTCCATTCATTGTCCAAAGTAACTAAGAAAATTTGTTTTTCGACTTGTCTAACAATCTTTTTACCATATTGTTTTTCTTTTTCGTGAAAATGGTTTGTTGTTAGTGTCGTAATATGATCTAAGATTTCTTGCTCAGATACTCCCTCTTTTTTACTTAATTCTTTCATATCGATTTTTAGGCCATAAATTCTAAATAATTCATTTTGCAATAAATCAGTTTCCCACTGCTCAGGATAAGAATTTTTTGGAATACAATCTTCAACCAACTCTTCATTAATTTGCTTAATGTAAGATTTTATTTTATCCGAAATATCTGTAGATTTAATAATCTCACCTCTAAGACTAAAAATATTTTTTCTTTGGTCGTTCACAACATCATCATATTTTAGAAGGTTTTTTCTAATTTCGAAATTTCGCATTTCTACCTTCTTTTGTGCGCCCTCTAATGTTTTGCTTAGGAGTGGGTGATGAATTGCTTCATCTTCACTTAAACCAAGCCTTGATAACATATTTTGCAATTTATCTGATCCAAATATTCTCATCAAATCATCCTCCAGAGATAAGAAAAATTTAGATTTTCCTGGATCTCCTTGTCGTCCTGATCTTCCACGAAGCTGATTATCTATTCTTCTACTCTCATGCCTCTCAGTTGATAGAACATATAAACCACCCGCCTCAATAACCGCTTTTTTATCTGCTGCTATTTTATCTTTGCTACTCCCTTCAACTTCATCGTTACCGCCAAGTTTAATATCCGTTCCACGACCAGCCATATTTGTCGCAATAGTGATCGCGCCCGGGACACCAGCTTGTGAAATAATTTCCGCTTCTTGTTCATGATATTTTGCATTTAAAACCTTGTGTGGCAATTTATGTTGTTTAAGAAGTTTGGAAATAAATTCAGATTTTTCAATACTCACTGTTCCAACTAGGATTGGCTGTCCTTTTTCATGTGCTTCTTTGATTGATTTTATAATGGCGTTATGCTTGCCATTTAGGTTTTTATAAATTTCATCATCTTCATCAATTCTTGAAATTGTTTTATTGGTTGGAATTTCAATCACTTTTAAACCATAAATTTCTTCAAACTCTACTGCTTCCGTTTGTGCCGTTCCAGTCATTCCTGATAATGTTTCGTAAAGTCTAAAGTAATTTTGGAAAGTAATGGAAGCTAACGTTTGATTTTCATTTCTCACACTCACACCTTCTTTTGCCTCTAAGGCTTGATGAAGACCATCAGAAAATCTTCTTCCATCTTGCATACGTCCAGTGAACTCATCAATAATAATAATTGCGTTATCTTTAACGATATAGTCAATTTCATTTTTTAGGGTTTTATGTGCTTTTAAAGCCTGATTAATATGGTGAACCAAAGAAATGTAAGCCGTGTCATAAAGAGAGGCATCTTTTTCAACAGTACCATCTTGTTTTAGCATTTTTTCTAATGTTTCCATACCTTCTTCTGTTAGAAAAACACTTTTTTCTTTTTCTTCTATTTGGTAGTCTTTGTCACCTAATTTTGGAATTAAGCGATTAATTTTTTCATAAAGTTTTGAATTATCTCCAGTCGGGCCAGAAATAATTAACGGCGTTCTGGCTTCGTCAATTAAGATTGAATCAACTTCATCAATAATGGCAAATCCGTGACCACGTTGCACCATATCCTCAAGTTGATATTTCATATTATCACGAAGATAGTCAAAACCTAGCTCATTATTAGTGGCATAAGTAATATCACATTCATAAGCAGCCCTTCTTTCTTCATCGTCCATATCATTGATGAGGCAACCCACTGTTAAACCTAAAAATTCATGAATTTGCCCCATCCATTTTGAGTCTCTGCTTGCCAAATAGTCATTGACAGTCACAACATGAACTGGCTTTTGCGTTAGGGCATGTAAATAACAAGGCAAAGTCGCAACTAGTGTTTTACCCTCACCTGTTTTCATTTCAGCTATTTTACCTTGGTGCAACACGATGCCGCCGATTAGCTGCACATCAAAGTGACGCATATTTAACACTCTTTTTGACGCTTCTCTAACAACTGCAAATGCTTCATGTAATAAATCATCTAACTTAGCTCCATTTTTAAGGCGCTCTTTAAATTCTGATGTTTTATTTTTTAACTCTTTATCACTTAACTTTGATATTTGCCCTTCCAACGCATTTATTTTTTCAACATCTGTTTGAATTTCTTTGATAATTCTCTCATTAACCGAACCAAAGATTTTTTTTGCGATAAATTTAATCATTCCAAGTTTATTTAATATTCTATTTTGATATCGGCGCCACAGGCTACCAATTTTTCAGCTATTCTTTCATAACCTCTTTCTAGATGATACAGCCTATTAATTACCGTTTGTCCTTTAGCTACAAGACCAGCTAGCACCAAAGAAACTGAAGCGCGAAGATCTGTCGCCATTACTTCAGCACCATTTAATTTTTTAACTCCTTTGACTACGGCAACACTACCGTGAGATTCAATATCAGCTCCCATTCTAACCAATTCCAAAACATGCATGAAACGATTCTCAAAAATAGTTTCTTCAATTGTTGAAGCACCATTGGCAATTGTCATCAAACTCATAAATTGCGCCTGCATATCCGTTGCAAAACCAGGAAATGGTTGCGTTGAGATACTAACTGGATTAATAGTTTTAGAAGACATTTTAACTTCAATTTCTTTATCTTTATTAACCTTAATTGACAGCCCCGCTTTTTCTAATTCCTCTCTCACGCCATCTAAAACCCATAAATCAATATTTTGTAATTTTAAATGACCGTTAGTAATTGCTGCAGCAATAGCATAGGTTCCTGCTTCAATTCTGTCAGCAATGATTTTATGTTTTGCTTTATGAAGCTTTTTAACGCCAGTAATTTTTATCTGCGGCGTTCCTGCTCCTTCAATTTTGGCACCCATTGATTTTAAACAATTGGCCAAATCAACTATTTCTGGTTCACATGCAGCATTTTTAAGTATTGTCTCACCTTTTGCCAAAGTAGCTGCCATCATAGTATTTTCAGTTGCACCCACTGATATTTTTTCAAAATTAATTTCAGCTCCTTTCAGACCATCAGGGGCGTGTGCCTCAACATAACCTTTAGAAATTTTTATTTTAGCACCCAAAGCTTCCATGGCTTTTAGATGAATATCAACTGGTCTAGTTCCAATTGCACATCCGCCCGGTAAAGATACTTTAGCTTTCTTTAATCTCGCTAAAAGTGGACCCAAAATAAAAATTGAGGCACGCATTTTTGAAACTAACTCATAAGGCGCAATATGATTGGTAAGATTTTTCGAATCAAATATCAAAACCCTTCCCTCATTTCCACATTCCTTATCGGTACCATCACATGTTACATCTACTCCCAAATCAACAAGTAAATTAACCATTGTCGCTATATCAGACACATGGGGAACATTGGTTAATGTTACTGTTTCTTCAGTTAAAATAGTTGCAGCCATCAAAGGCAAAGCAGCATTTTTTGCACCGGCTATTTTGATGGTACCCTTTAGTGTGTTTCCACCTTTTACTATTAGTTTTTTCATTTAGATTTTTATTTCTCGTAATTTTTTACTAGCTCATTTAACAACCTGACGCCATAGCCTGTAGCACCTTTGACGGCCATCGAATCTCCTTTTCCTTTCCAAGCAACACCAGCTATATCTAAATGTGCCCATTTCGTTTCACCAACAAATCGTTTTAAAAATTGTGCTGCGGTTGTACTTCCTGCTCCTCTGCCGGCACCAACATTTTTCATATCGGCAATATCGGAATTAATCATTTCATCATATTCTTTTCCTACTGGCAATCTCCAAGCTCTTTCATTTGTTGTTTCACCGGCTTTAATAATCTCATCGGCTAATTTGTCATCATTTGCAAATAAACCACCGTAAACATCAGCCAACGCAACGACGATTGCTCCTGTTAATGTTGCTAAATCAACAATGAATTTTGGTTTGAATTTTGTATTTGTGTAATGCAAAGCATCGGCCAACACTAATCTACCTTCTGCATCAGTATTGATAATTTCAATTGTTTGACCAGACATTGATGTAACCACATCACCTGGTTTTTGAGCCATTCCATCTGGCATATTTTCGACAAGACCAATGACTCCAACTGCATTAACCTTCGCTTTTCTTTGCGCTAAGTTTCTCATTAAACCAACAACGACTGCCGAACCACCCATGTCAGTTTTCATATCTTCCATATTCGTTGATGGTTTTATTGAAATACCACCTGTATCAAACGTTACACCTTTACCGACGAAGGCCAAAGGCTTATCACCTTTTTTACCACCATTATGTGTCAGAATGACTAATTTAGATTCTTTTCTACTTCCTTGACCCACTCCTAAAAGTGCATTCATTTTTAATTTGGTCATTTCTTTTTCTCCAAGCACTTGGATTTCCAAGCCATCCTTTTTAAGATCTTGGCAAATTTTAGCGTAGCTTTCAGGATTTAATTCGTTAGAAGGTTCTGAAACTAAATCTCTAGTAAAGAAAATATTTTCAGCCAAAATTTCTAATTCTTTAAAGTCTTTTTTCGCTTGTTTTTCGTCATTAACAACAAAATTAATTTGTGACGTTTTTAGTTCTTTGGATTTTTTCTTATCAACAAAATATTTATTAAAACGATAACTTTTTAATAAAGCGCCAAAAGCAATGTTGCATAAATCTTGGCTTTTTCCAGAAAAAACTACGTCAGCATTTTTGGCTTTAATCGAATTCACACAAGCAAAACAAGTAGCGCCTATTTTTTGCAAAACTAATTCATCTAATTCCTTTTCTTTCCCCGCACCAATTAGAATTAATTGCTGATTTGCATCAGCCATTACTTGCGATTCATTTAATTTGGCACTAAATCCAAACTCCTTTTTGGCGTTATGTACCGCTTTTGACTTTGATTTTTTTAGTTCTTCTTCAGTTAGAATTTGAACTTGTATTAATGTGCTTTTAGAAGCGTCGATAAAATTTACTTTCATTGCTAAATGAATTTGTTTATTTACTATTGATTGGCGAAGCGCCATAAAGTAATTAATTAGATATTAAATCTCAAATCATTAATGGATATTTTATTAATATTTTCACTTTTTTCTCTTGGTTTTTTCGGGGGATTTAGTCACTGCATCGGAATGTGTGGTCCATTTGTAATAACGCAAGTCGGATCCAAGCTGTCTAAAATAGATATTAATAAATATAATAATTTTTCCCGATTAAAAAATTTGGCTCTACTGCCGTATCACTTAGGTAGAATTACAACCTATTCACTATTAGGCGGACTTTCTTCTTTATTCACAACCACTATTCAAAATCAGTCTAGCTTTAAGATTATTTCGTTTATTTTTTTGTTATTAGCAATTTTGTTTTTTATAAAAATTTTTTTTTCTGGTTTTGGTAACTATCAAAGCATCAATTTAGGCAAATTGGGCTTGTTTTTTAAATCAAATTCTGTAAAAAATGTCTTGTTTTTTTTAGAAAAAAAAATTTCATTTCTTTTTAATAATCCTACAAATGTTAAGGGTTATTTTTTGGGAATCATTTTGGGTTTTATACCATGCGGGCTTCTATATGGAGCCCTTTTGATAAGTGCAAACATGGGTAGTTTTATTGCTGGTATGGTTGGAATGACTGTTTTTGGAATAGCTACTTTTCCAGCACTTTTTGTAACTGCTTTAGGTTTTGATTTTTTTAAAAAATCTACTTTTTTTAAAGTAATTACCAAAATTTTTGTTTTAATTAATATTGCCACATTGTCTTTAATGGCAGTGTCACAAATTTCTTTTTAAGTATGGCTTCATCAAATATTGCTAAGGTTGATTACAATTACGACGTAATAAAATTATTTACTATTGCCGCCACCCTCTGGGGTATAGTGGGGTTTCTAGCTGGAACATTTATCGCGTTTCAATTAGCATTTCCGGTGCTTAATCTAAATGAATATTTAAATTTCGGTAGATTAAGACCTCTTCATACTTCATCAGTTATTTTTGCTTTTGGTGGAAATGTATTATTTGCAACAAGCTTATTTGTTGTACAAAGAACGTCTCAATCTAAATTATGGGGTAGCGACAATCTTCATAAATTCCTGTTTTGGGGATATCAATTATTTCTTGTGATGGCTGCGTGGGGTTATGTTAATGGTGTTACGCAAGCAAAAGAGTATGCCGAACCAGAATGGTATGCTGATCTATGGTTGGCAATAGTTTGGATCTGTTATTTCTTAGTTTATTTAATGACTATTAAAAATAGAAAAGAACCACATATTTATGTTGCTAATTGGTTCTTTTTAGCGTTTATAGTTACTGTTGCCGTTCTTCATATTGTTAATAATTTATCAATTCCTTTACGATTAGATAGCTCTGTTAGCTATCCTATTTTTGGTGGTGTGCAAAGCGCAATGATTCAATGGTGGTATGGTCATAATGCTGTTGGATTTTTCTTAACTGCTGGTTTCATCGGAATCATGTACTATTTCGTTCCCAAAAGAGCCAATAGACCAGTTTATTCTTACAGATTATCAATTTTACACTTCTGGTCTTTAATTTTTATTTACATTTGGGCCGGTCCTCATCATCTTCACTATACTTCTCTTCCCGACTGGGTACAAACTCTAGGCATGACTTTCTCTATTATGCTTTGGATGCCATCTTGGGGTGGCATGATTAACGGTATTATGACCTTATCTGGTGCTTGGGATAAGTTAAGAACTGACCCTGTATTACGATTTTTAATTGCTGCTGTAGCATTTTATGGAATGAGTACTTTTGAAGGTCCCCTAATGGCTATCAAATCTGTGAATGCCTTATCCCATTATACTGATTGGACAATTTCACACGTACATTCTGGGGCTCTTGGCTGGGTTGCTTTAATTAGCTTTGGCGCTCTTTATCACTTAGTCCCGGTTCTGTGGGGTAAAAAAGATTTACACTCAAATAAGTTAGTTTCTGCACATTTCTGGCTAGCATCAATTGGTATTGTGTTATATGTATCTTCCATGTGGATTTCAGGAATTACGCAAGGCTTAATGTGGAGATCTTATGATGATATGGGTTTCTTGCAATATTCATTTGTTGAAACGGTCAAAGCACTACACCCACTATATTTTACTAGAGCCGTTGGAGGTTTATTTTTCTTATCTGGCGCATGTATAATGGCTTATAATTTCGTTAAAACTATTAAAAGTAATAATAATGTTTAAACATCATGATAAAATTGAGAGAAGCTCAATTTTACTATTAATTCTTACGGTAATTGTCATTTCAATTGGTGGTCTTGTTGAGATTGCGCCTTTATTTAGAATTGAAACTACGATTGAAAAGGTAAAAGGTATGAGACCTTATACTCCTCTGGAACTTTTGGGATCAAAAATCTATAAAAGAGAAGGATGCTATGGTTGTCACTCTCAACAAATCAGGGTTTTGCGTGACGAAGTTGAAAGATATGGTCACTATTCTCTAGCGGCAGAAAGCATGTATGACTATCCATTCCAATGGGGTTCAAAAAGAACTGGTCCGGACTTAGCAAGAGTTGGCGGTAAATATTCTGATGACTGGCATACAAGACATTTGATCAGACCAAAAAGCGTTGTTCCAGAATCAATTATGCCTAATTATGATTTTTTAATTGGTCGCAATGCTAATATAGCTGAAGTAGCAGACCATATGACAGTTTTAAAAATCATTGGCGTACCTTACACTGATGAAATGATTCAAAACGCTGCTTCTGACGCAGTAATTCAAGCATCAAAGAATCGTGATGATTCAGGACTTCAAAAAAGATATGGCGGCAAAATTAATGTTCGAGACTTTGATGGGAATTCTAATAGAATATCTGAAATGGATGCTTTGGTTGCTTATTTACAAGTACTTGGAACTATGGTTGATTTCGCAGATTTTGACCCTGTAGATCCATATAAAGACAATAAATTAGAAAAATAATATGATTGAAAGTCTAATTGGAATATCTCCGACCATCGGTACAATTTTATTTTTTGGATTCTTTTGTTGCGTTGTGTATAGCGTTTTTAAAAAGGGTGCTAAAAAAAAGTTAGACGAATATTCAAATATTCCTTTAAATGATGAAAAAACAGTTAAAGAAAATGACAAATAAAGAAGATAAACAAAATCAAGAAAAAAAAGTTGATACCACAGGACATAGTTGGGACGGTATCAGTGAGTATAATATCGGAGCACCAAGATGGTGGTTAATTGTATGGCTTGTTTGTATTATATGGGCATTTATTTATTGGTTTTACTACCCCACTTGGCCATCAAAAGACGGAAATACTAAAGGTTCCTTAGAATGGACACAACATAAGGAGCTCAAGGACTCTCAACTAGAAATTGAGCTTAGAAAGAAAGATAATTTAGAAAAAATTAGTAAATTATCCCTTAAAGACATCCAAAAAAATCCTGAACTTCTTGAGTTTGCCCTACAGGGTGGTGAAATTGCTTTCAAAGAAAATTGTGCTGCATGTCATGGTACTGGTGCACAAGGTGGAGTTGGTTTTCCCAACCTAAATGATGATGACTGGTTGTGGGGTGGAAAATTAGAAGATATTTATATTACCCTAAAATATGGCATTAGATCCGGACATGAAAAAGCTCGAGAAAATGCTATGCCTGCTTTTGGACTTGATAAAGTATTAACTAGAGAAGAAGTAGAACATACCGCCAACTATGTGCTGTCTTTATCAAATAAAGATGCCTTTGACGATGAAAAGGGTCGCCATATCTTTTCACAAAATTGTGTCGCTTGTCACGGCAATAAAGGTCAAGGCAATCAAAATCTTGGCGCTCCTAATCTAACTGACAAAATTTGGCTTTATGGCGGTAAAAAAGAAGATATTATTCATACTATTACTTATTCTCGTTCTGGAGTGATGCCATATTGGTCGAAGAGGCTCACTGATGAGCAAATTAAGCAGTTAGTCCTTTATGTGCACTCACTTGGTGGCGGGGAGTAAAAATGTCTTTAATCGGATTTGATAAAATCGACCGTCATTTATTAGATTCCTATCATAATTCTCATCTTCACCACGGCATCCTACTTGTTGGAAAAAAAGGCATTGGAAAATCTAGCTTCGCCTTAGAATTTGCACAAAATATTTCAAATAACAATTCCGAAAATAATCCTGATATCTTACTTGTTAAAAAAGATGAAGGAAAAAAAGAAATTACTGTTGATAAAGTAAGAAAGATTTTCAATTTTGTTACTCAAACATCTGCTTATTCTCCAAATAAATTTGTTATTATTGATTCGGTTTGCAACTTAAATAAGTCTGCCTCAAATGCGCTATTAAAAATTTTAGAAGAACCAAGGCCGAATAATTATCTTATTCTTATCGCTCATAATCTAAGCAAGGTTTTACCCACTATTAGATCTAGATGTTTTATCGTAAAAGCTAGTGGCGTGACGGAAGATGAATTTAAAAATATAGTTGGAGAAAAAGTTTTCTCACTTAGCGAAGAAGATATTAATTTTTTGGGCGCAATATGCGATAACTCACCCGCCTTAGCAATTGAGTTAGGAGGCGATCTAAAAAGGTTTTATGAACTATTCTTGAGATCAATTTTGAATGAAAAAATTTCTGATAATTTATCAAAAATAGTTTTAGATAAAAAATTTAATTTTGAGATTTTAATTAGATGTTATGAATTCTTCATTCTGAGATTATTCAAGAGTTATTTCAATATTATTTTTAACAAATTCTATGAAGAAGATACAGCTTTTGATAAATTGAAACAAAAAAATGATCTTATAGCTCTACAAGCAAATAATGATGAGAATTTAAAACATTTATATAAAACTATCCCTTTAAACCTAAGCGTTAAGCTAACATTTATCAATATTTTTCACTCTCTTATTTAAATGAAACTATATAAAGCGATTGGCCTGATGAGCGGTACATCAATGGATGGTATAGATCTAAGCTTAATAGAAAGTGACGGTAAAAAAATTATTAATAGAATTCATCAAGATTATTTAGTCTATGAAGATCAATTTAAAGCTAAATTACAACACGTAATTTATCAAAATCCTTCTTTAGAAGAAATAAAGTTAGTGGAGAATGAACTCACTAAACTGCATGCTGAACTTCTAAATGATTTTTTGAAGAAAAATAACATCAGTAAGCATGAAATAGATCTATTATCTTTTCACGGTCACACTATTTTTCATAGTCCGGAAAAAAAATCCACATGGCAAATTGGTAATTGCCACTTGCTGGCTAATCTATGTGGAATTGATGTTGTGGGTGATTTTAGAATATCCGATGTTGTTAATAATGGACAAGGCGCTCCACTAGTTCCAATTTATCATTTTAATTTGTTGCAAAAAGATAATTCTCCAACTGCAACTCTCAATATTGGTGGCATATCTAATATTGCTTATTTTGATGATGATAATGAAAATAATATCGTCGCTTTTGATGTTTGCTTTGGCAATGCTCCTCTTGATGATTTAGTAAGAAAAAAACTAAATTTACATCATGACTATAATGGCCAATTAGCTAAAAATGGTAATGTTGATTTATTATTGGCTGATCAAATATTGCAAAATGATATTTTTACCCGAAAACCACCCAAATCTTTTGATAGGGATGATTTTCAAAGTGCCCTAACACCTATTCATAATTTAAAATTAGAGGATGCTCTGGCAACTTTTTGTTATATTCACGCCAAAGCTATTGAAATTAATTTAGATTTTTTACCAAATAGACCAACAAAACTATACCTATGTGGTGGTGGTAGAAAAAATGAGTCCTTAGTTTTAAATCTTAAAGAAATACTATCCGATGTTGATGTTATAAATATTGATGATATTGGCTTTGACGGCGATAAAATTGAATCAGAAGCATTCGCTTACTTGGCTATTAGAAGCATATTAAACTTGCCAATTAGCTTTCATAAAACCACAGGAATTAATAAAAATAAAATATCTCAAGGAATATTATATAAGGCCTAAAATTGATATCTTAATCTAAGATAAATTAAGATAAATTAAGCAATGGCTAATTACCCCTCAAAATCAGCCAAGGACTTGACTGGGTTATAATTTCTTTCTGGTTTATTTTCGGCAACGTTTTTCTTTTTTCTTCTACGACGTCTGTCTCTTTTCACTTTTCTAACTTTATTTGCATCCAAAGCTAAACGCTTTTTAATATGGTCATCAATAACGTGATTAAATTCTTCTAAATGATCAGTAAAAAAGTGATTACCACCTTCAATTGCATTATAAGTTATATCAGCTGCATCTCTGGCCGATAGCTTTTCTGCTAATTTGGCTGAATCTACTTCTTTAGTAATATCATCTTTTGTACCCTGCACAATCATACCTGTAGAATTACAAGGAACAATAAAGTTAAAATCATATTTTGAAGCTGGAGGTGCAACTAGAATGTAATTTTCAAGCTCTGGTCTTCTCATTACCGCTTGAAGCGCAATCCACGCACCAAACGAAAAACCAGCTATCCAATATTCAGTCGCCTCCATATTTTGATCATGCAACCAATTCATTACAGCTGTTGCATCAAGAAGTTCACCTGCACCATTATCAAATCTACCTTCAGATTTACCAACACCTCTGAAATTAATACGCAGCACAGAAAAACCATTATCAGCAAAATTCCTATAAAGATTATAGGCAATTTTATTGTTCATAGTTCCGCCATGCAAAGGATGAGGATGTAAAACTAAGGCAACAGGGGCTTTTGGATTACTATTTTGGTGATAGCGCCCCTCTATTCTACCTGCTGGACCATTGATAATAACTTCAGGCATTAATCTCCTAAATTAGATTTCGTCCCACTGGAGTGGTTTATTTTGCTCGTTAACCACTAAGTTAGTAGAGCCAGCATATTTTGCAGCCATGTATTTGCCGTGACCAGCGTGAACACCATAATAGTAAGTTGGCTCAACTTCTTTGTCGTTATATTTTTTCTTTTCGACGATTTTACCCCTGTTTTTAGGGTTGTTCTTAGTTCCCATTGTATAATAATTTTATGTTGTTTATTAAAAAAGAGAAGGAAAAATAGAAAAATCGCGTTTAAAATCAAGGTCTTTTTAGGTTTTAACAACCAAACTAATGACAATAATTCCTTTCTCCTTCATAAAATGACAAAATTTAACAAATTAACTAACTGTGTTGTAAGTAATAAAAATGTAGTAATTAGGGTTGATATTAATGTGCCTTTGAAAGATGGCAAGATTCAAGATGATACTAGGATTAGAGCTGTTATCCCTACATTGAAATATTTAGCTAAGAATAATGCAAAAGTTATCGTCTTATCACATATTGGCAGACCAAAAGGACAAAAAAATGACGCAATGTCAGTAAAGCATATTGTTGGTAGAGTCCAAGAATTACTGGAAGATATTAAGGTTCACTTTGTTGACGATTGCATTGGCGACAAAGTTGAAAAAGCTGTTAAAAATACTGACTATGGCGAAATAATCATGTTAGAAAATATCAGATTCTATAACGAAGAAACCAAAAATGACCCTGAATTTGCTAGGAAATTAGCTTCTTTGGGTAACTTATATGTCAACGAGTCTTTTTCTTGCTCTCATAGATCACATGCTTCTATTACCGGTGTTGCTGCAATCCTAAAACCAGCAGCTGGATTTTTAATGGAAAAAGAATTAGAAAATC
>JADHOZ010000035.1 GCA_016778745.1 Rickettsiales bacterium | reverse complement strand
CAATATCACTCATGTAGAAGGTGGCGTTGATCCGATTAGAGATATTGAATTAATTCAATTAGAGTTAATTTTTGCTGATTTAGAAAGTTTAGAAAAAAGACTGCCAAACATGGAAAAAAAAGCAAAAACAGATAAAGAAATATTAAAAGAAGTAAATATTGCAAAAAAAGTCTTAGACATTCTTAAAGAAGGAAAGCCGGCAAGAAATTTTGAAGCTGACGGAGATGAAGAAAGAAAACTGTTAAAAAATCTACAATTGATAACCTCAAAACCACAGCTTTATGTTTGTAACCTTACTGATTCTGAGTTAGAAGGCAATGAACACAGCCAAAAAGTTGATGAATTTGCAAAATCAAAAGGATCAATAGCATTAAAAATTTGTGCTCAAATTGAAGCTGAAATTTCTGCTCTAGAGTCAGAAGAAGAAAAACAAGAATTCCTAGAAACGATAGGCCTAGAAGAAACAGGCTTGTCGCAAATTATTAAAAATGCATACCAATTATTAGAGTTAATAACTTTCTTCACTGTAGGTCCAAAAGAGTGCCGTGCCTGGAATGTAAGGCATGGTAGCCTCGCTCCGCAAGCAGCCGGCGTTATTCACAGCGATTTTGAAAAAGGTTTTATCAGAGCCGAAACAATATCTTGCGATGATTACATTGCGTTAAATGGTGAGGAGGGGGCTAAAGCCGCTGGAAAATTAAGACTTGAGGGAAAAGAATATTATTGCCAAGATGGCGATGTGTTTCATTTTAGATTTAATGTTTAATTGAATGATGAATAAACAATTTGAAGAAATAATCAGGGTAGATCAAGCCGGAGAATTTGGTGCTAAGGTGATTTATCAAGGTCAAATTGACGCTTTAAAATTGAAAGGAGTCGACACAGAAACGCTGGACCTTATTAAGCATATGAAAAAACAAGAAGATGAACATTTTGATTATTTTAACGAGAAAATAAAAATGCAAAAAATTAGGCCAACAGTAATGCACCCAATTTGGAAAGCGGGTGGATATGCGTTAGGTTTTTTAACTGCCTTTATTGATAAAAGAGCGGCGATGGCTTGCACAACAGCGGTTGAAGAAGTGATAGACGAGCATTATCAAGAGCAGCTTGATTATTTAGAAAAAGAAGGTGGAAATGATGAGCTTAAAGAAAAAATTCAGAAATTTCGTGAAGAGGAACTTGAACATAGGGATATTGGGTATGAGCATGAAGCGGCAGATTTGTCTTATTTCAAACCTCTTTCAGCTTTTATCAAAGGAACTACTAAATTTGCCATTGCTGTATCTAAGAAAATTTAGCTAAAAATAAAAATCCTTGCAGGTACCTGCAAGAAATTAACCCTCTAAAATAAAGGCTCCACAGCGTTAGGGTTTTTTGAAAAATTTATTTTTATCAATGCCAAAACTTTCTTTTAGCCTTATCATTTCAATACAGGCATTTGCTGCAAATCCACCTTTATTTTTTTGGTTGGGGTCGGATCGTTTAATGGCCTGTTCTTCATTTTCAACTGTTAAAATACCATTGCCAATGGCCAGTTTTTTTTGAATAGCTAAATCATTTAGTCCTCTGGCACTTTCTTGGCAAACGTAATCGTAATGTGTCGTTTCACCTCTAATAACGCATCCCAAAGCAACGTAACCTGCATATTTTTTAGTTTTATTGGCCATGGCAATGGCGGCTGGAACTTCAAACGCACCTGGTACCGTTATTATTTCAAATTGAACATTTTGTTCTTTTAATTTCGCGGTTGCGCCATCAAGTAAAAATTTTGCGATTTTTTCGTAAAAGATTGATTGAATTATTAGTACTTTTTTCATTATGCTTAGCGTTCAAAAATAATTATTATTATGATTAATATATTTAACCTTTTTTTATTGTTATTGGCCATTTGGGGAGTGTCTGTTTATTTCCTTTTTGGCGCTAACTATATTTATTTTGTTGTTGGTTTTGTAGCGTCTCTAGCCATTAGCTTAGCGTGCTTTAATGTTAAAATAATAGATAAAAAAAGCGAGCTATTATACCTAAGTCTAGGGTTCTACAAATATTTCATTAAACTGTACCTAAGTAATATTTTAAAGCAAATTATAGTTCAAATTAAAACATTACTGATTCCTTCTTTTATTGACCCGCAAACGATTAAAGTTGATTTATCTGCAATAGACGATCAAGAAAACATGGCGTTATTTGAAGCTAGTTTGAACCTCATGGTTGGGTATTCAATATTAAAAGTTGAAAGCGATCACATATTAGTTGGCGCTATTAATGAGAATTACAAAAAAAACTTTCGTCCCAAAAAAATATTTAAAGACATTAAAAACATTAACGACGATTCTTTAGTATAAATGAACATTGAACAAAAAGTTATAGAGTTAAAAAAAGAAATAGCCAAACATGACGAGGCATATCACACACTCGATAACCCTCTTATTTCTGATGCTAAATATGACGAACTTAGAAAAGAATTAGAAACCTACCAACAAGAACATCCAGAGTTTTTTTCAAAAGAAGATGAATATGTCGGGTCAAAAATATTAGAGTCATTTAGTAAAATCATTCATAAAAAACCAATGTTATCTTTATCAAACGGCTTTAGCCGCGAAGATATTACTGATTTTATCGAAAGAATAGAAAGGTTTTTGGGTGTAAATAAAAAAGATCAAATTGATTTATTTAATTTTAACCAACCTAATCAAATAGAGTTTTTTTGCGAAGCTAAAATAGATGGCTTGTCTTTTAGTGCTAGATTTGAAGATGGCAATCTTGTGCAAGCTGCAACTAGAGGTGACGGCATACAAGGTGAAGATATTACGCAAAATATAAAAACAATTTCAACATTTCCGCAAAGATTAAATACAAATAATCCGCCAAAAATTTTTGAAATAAGAGGCGAAATTTACATGTCCAAGCAAAGTTTTGTAGATCTAAATGACAGACATGAAAAAGAAGGTAAAAAAATATTTGCTAACCCAAGAAATGCCGCAGCCGGATCAATTAGACAATTGAATCCAACAATCACCGCCTCAAGAAATTTAAGCTATTTTGCTTATGGTTTTGGAGAATTGTCAGATGATTTTGACTGTAAGTCGCAATCCGAATTTCAACAAAAACTAGAAGAATATGGTTTTTGTATCGATAAAACAGCTAAATTATGCCGCAATATTGATGACATACTAAATCTCTACCAAAAAATAGCAGACATTCGATACGAGCTTGATTACGATATTGATGGAATGGTTTATAAAGTGAACGAATTTGCTTTGCAAAATAGGCTCGGCTATGTTGCTAGAAGCCCTAGATTTGCTATCGCTCATAAATTTGCTGCGCAAAATTCAAAAACCAAAATTGAAGATATTGTTATTCAAGTTGGCAGAACGGGAGCTTTAACACCAGTAGCAATATTAACGCCAGTAAATATTGGCGGAGTTTTGGTCTCTAGAGCTACTCTTCATAATCAAGACGAAATAAAAAGAAAAGATATTAGAATAGGCGATATTGTCCTTGTTCAAAGAGCCGGAGACGTAATTCCGCAAGTAATAGAGGTTGATAAAGAAAAAAGAGCGGGCAATCTTGAGGAATTTATTTTTCCAAAAAATTGTCCCGTTTGTAATTCATCAGCCATAAAAGTTGAAGATGATGTAGTTTTAAGATGTAGTGGTGGCCTAAATTGTAGTTCTCAGTTAAAAGAAACATTAAAACATTTTGTTTCAAAAGATGCGCTAGACATAACTGGTCTTGGTAAAAAACAAATAGAGAATTTTTTTGACGAAGGAAGAATAAAAAGTTTTGCCGATATTTTTAATCTAGAAAAAAACGAAGAAACGAGCGTAAAACCATTAAGAGGTGAGTTGGGATGGGGAAATAAATCAGTTGATAATTTGTTTCGTGCTATTAATGAAAAGAAAAAAATAGATTTAGATAAATTTATTTACGCAATTGGCATAAGGCATGTTGGTTTAAGTACCGCTAAAATTTTAGCTTCTCATTTTCGAACTTACGAGAATTTCTCTACTTCGCTACAAATTATTAAAGAATTAGATGAGGACGCATTAAAACAAAATCAAATATATTTGGATTTAGAGGCGATAGATGGCTTGGGTAAAAAAATGATAATTGCGATTATCGATTATTTCAGAAATCCACAAAGTTTTAAAATGATTCAAGATTTAGAAAAGTTAGTTGAGATTAATGATTATTTTTCTTCATCCTTAAATCTACAATATTCAGGTCAAACCATAATATTTACCGGTACTTTAGAGAAAATGACAAGAGCCGAAGCTAAAAAGAAAGCCGAAGATCTTGGATTTAAAGTAGTTGGGTCAGTTTCTTCTAAAACTGACTACGTTGTAGTTGGAGAAAATTCCGGCTCAAAATTAAAGAAAGCTAGGGAGCTTAATTTAAAAATTCTCAATGAAGAAGAATGGTTGGAGATATCTAGGTGACTAAGTTAGCTATTTTTTTAATAAAAATTTATCAATATTGCTTTTCTCTATTGTTTGGATCTAATAAATGTAGATTTCATCCAACATGCTCAAATTATGCAATTGAAGCAATTCAAAAAAAAGGTTTGCTTAAAGGAATTTTTTTGGGAATCTTGAGGATATCAAAATGTCATCCTTTTTCCAAAAAAAGTGGTTATGACCCAATAAAGTAACTAAATTTGTGATCAAAACATACGCAATTACAATAATAGTTTTTCTATCTAGCATCGCTGTAGGTCTGGCGCAAAGCTCTATTGATGTTGAATCACTTGGGCTTGATGATGTCAATAAAGAAAAAGCTCTTCCGGCTATTCCTGTAATACCAATTAATAAAGGACAAAAAGAAACACCAGTTGAGAAAAAAGAAATAAAGCTACCGCAAATCCCAATAATTTCAGATGGGGAAGATGTAATAAAAAAAGAAGAGGGTAAGAAGGAGCAACAAAAGGAAAAAATGATAGAGCAAAGCGAAGCAATAAAAGAAAAGCCTATTATTCAGACCCCAATTATCAAAACTAAATCTGGAAAGATTATTGAGGCTAACCAAGCTGTCATACCTCAGAAGGAAGAAGAACCTAAAGAAATAATAAAAACTGAGGAAGAAATTGCAGCCGAAGAAGTGGGGCAAAGAAGGAAAGAAGAGTTAGAAAAACTGAGAGAAAAATATTTAATTAAAAGAGATGAAGACTATCAATATATATTGGGAGAAAAGATAATATTGCCGCAGAGAAAAATAGTTAATCCATTTATTTCAGAAGAAATACCAGCTCCTCCAATATTAGAAAGCTATCGAACAAGAGATAATACCCATATACCTGTTTTTCTAAGCCTTGATACTAGAATCGAAAAATTATTTGAAACAATCTCTTATGGCGATGTTGCGCTTTTTAATAGCGCTTACCTAGATGTAAAAAATCCAAATATCAAAAATGAGCTTGGAGATACATTGCTAACTTACTCATTATTAAAACAAAAACATGCAATCACCGCTTCTTTGATATCAAAAGGAGCCGACGTAAATATGGCAAATAATCTTGGATATACCCCAATGGATATTGCAATTGAATTAATGGACTTTAAAGCATTTGAGATTCTCGCTAAGAATAATGCTAATATTTATTTCACCGATAAGTTTGGTAGGACCTATTTATTTCATGCTTCTAGGTTAGGTTTTTTATCGGCTGTTCAGCTATTAATAAGAAGAGGGGTGGATGTGAATATTCTAGATAAAAAAGGCCTAAGCGCATTAGATATAGCCTATAAAAACAGGCAAGAGTTGGTTGTGCAATATTTACTTAAAAATGGTGCAAAAACATGGAATGAAAAACCATTTGACCCCACAAATAGTTCGCTTATAAAAAAGCTAGAAAATAGATGGGATCCAATCAAAAACTCCCAAAATCTGCAATATTAACTGACAAACGCTTACGTAAGATGAAAATAGAATTTTTAAAAATAGTCAAAAATTTCATTAAGGTTACGGCAATATACACTCTATTTTCTTTTCCACTTCACGCGAGCTCTATCATAGATGATTCACAAAATGCCTTCGAAGTTACCCCTTTAATGTCTGCTGCTATTGATCAAGATATCACCGGAGTAAAGTTTTTTACCAGGTCTGATAATGCTACTATTAATCAACAAAATATTGGTGGAGCTACGGCACTGCACCTTGCATCTAGAGTTGGCAATTTAGAAATAGTAAAAATTTTAGTCAAAAATGGCGCTAATTTAGACATTAAAGATAATGAAGGCTGGACCCCTTTAATGAGAGCCGTTGTTGCAGGAAATATTCAGGTCGTTTCTTACTTGTTAGATAAAAATGCCAATGCTGCAATTGTAAATTATTCATCTGAATCGGTAATATATCACGCAGCTTCAGTTTCCTGTCATGACTGCTTAAAGCTGTTATTGGAAAAATATGATTTTGTAGCCAATATGGGTTTGAAACTTCTTAAAACTCAAATTAATGCATCCTATGAAGTAGCAAGAAATAAAGAAGATATGGCAGTTCAAAATATGTTAACTGAGTATCTAAATTTGATCACTTCAAACGATTCTAAACAAGATGAGAATGATAAAAAATTCCACTTTTCTAAAAAAGACAAAGACGTAGATGCGTCTACTATAGAGTTATATGAAATAGATAATTTACCTAGTTTAGGTGTAAATAATAGCGATTCTAAGAAATTTGTAATTGTCAAAGAAGGTAGTAACGATAGTCAAAATACCACTATTAGCGATAAAAAAGTTGAAGAAATGTCTAATAAAAAATTCTTTAAATTTAAGCAAATAAAAGAAGAAGAAAAGCCACAAGAAAAGAAAGAAGAAAATAAGAAAAATTTAACTAAAAATGCAGCTCTCAAATATTCTCTGAAACCATTATCGCTTATAAAAAAATATCATAAACCTAAGAAATTTGTAGTTCTAAAAGGCGAAGACAAAAAAATTGATATTAGAGTCAATGATAAAATAGAAAAAGTGATCATATTAGATGAAAATAATGACGTTGTCGAAGAAGTTGATACTAAAAATATTCAAAATGATATTGAGGTCAAAAAGAAAGAAATATTATTTAAATTTAATAAAGTAGAAAATAATAGTGGAATAGTAGAAATAGAAGAAACTCAGAGCAATAGTAGTAAAAAATTATACAGACTAGAAAAAAGTGATGAAAAAACAAAAAATGAAGTTATCAAAAAGCATTTTGAAAATGATGAAGCATTGCTAAATCAAGAACAATATCAAGAAAATCAAGAAGAGGGTGATATATTAGATGTAAATAAAAAGAGATATTATTTTATTCCAAATAGATAATAAAATTACCCACGAAGAATGGAAATCTAGAAAACATCAAACTTATCATTATCAATAAAATCTTCTAAATCATTAACCGCTTTATCAATGATGGAAGAATTTGAAATGGTTACCTTCCCTTCAATAATGTTATCTTCAACTAAAATATATGTCTGATTTGGCCTTAAGGTAAAGTTGTTAATTATCTGATTATCTGTATCAGTTTTTGGCAGTTCTTCGTCAGATTTTCCTGTGATAATTTTCCATTTTGTAACACCTAATTTCCAAACAATATTAGCACTATTTTTTGTAATTTCTTTTACATAAAATTCATTTTTAGGATCGTTATCCTCAGAGGTTATTTTTTTATCATTAACCCAAATAACCCAGTTATCTTCGCTAAAATACAATAAAGACGCTAAATATATGTATGATCGTTGACTCTTTTCTTCCTCCTTTTTTTCCTCGGGCTTATCTAGTTTGGTAAACTCTATCTGATCTTCGACATATTCAACATTGTTAACGAAAGATAAGATGGCCTTTTGAAGGTTGTCATATTCTTTGTTTGTGAACATCAGGGGAGTATATTTTCTACGATCTTTCTCTGCTTTTTTAACACCAACTACATCTTTTACTTTGGCGCTAACCTCTTCGTTAGATTCAATATTATCTTCTACTTTTTGCACGTTAGAAACAACATCTTCATTATTCTCATTACCGGACTGAGCCCATGAGTTATATTGCACAGTGGCGGCAAATAATATAGATATTAATATAGATCTACAAAACATTTATTATTAAAACTTAATTAATCTTTTTGACTTTTTATTGTCAGCTTGCCTTACTATTAAATCTCGAGATTTAAAAGCATACCAAAAAAATTGAACATTGACTTCAATAATAGTAGGAAATTTACCCTTACTGATACTGACAAGGTCTTGATTGGACAAAGTTGATTTTCGGGTAATGCCAACATTAGATATAGTGTAATACCCCGGTATGTTATTAAAAAACTCATCTAAAAAACTCATAGCACTGGCGTCATCGAGGGCCTTGAAATCAAATATTGTTTTCGTATATAATACATCAATTTTTTTGGTATTAAATATACCAGTATTAATAGGTTCGGGTAAGCCTAATTTGATATCTGTAGAACTGATATAATATTTTTTTGCTAGAGAATCTACCATGCTATTAACTTCATCCATATCAATTCCGTTGAGACTTTTTTTATTCTCTTCTAAATTTTTCCATATTTCTATATATTTTGCGATTTCTCGCTGTTTACTCTTTAGGTCTTGAGATTTCTGGTCTATTTGAGTGGTTTCTTTTTTTACAGCTTTGAGTTTTTGTTCTAAGATGTCTTTTTCCTTATTATTGAACAATATACCAATACCAAGAAATAGCACTAGTACTGAAGCAATAGTAAAGTTTCTTATCGTTTTTTTTCTAAGATCAATTGCTTTCATTTTTATTTAGGCGAAATTGTAAAGTCTAAAGGAAAATCGTAATATTTTTTATTAAAATCGATATTTCTAGGTATTTTAGAAAATTTAGAGACATATTCTTCTAAATTTTCTTTCGTATCTCTATCCAAATCATCAAATTCATTAAATAAGTCATCAACATTGCCGGTTGCATTAAATATTTTCCCAAACAAAGACATAGAAAATTTAGAGTCTTTTCCCGGATTTAGCTCATTATATCCTTGTAAAAAATAGTTAAATTTCGAGATAACAATGTTGTGTTTTTTAATATAGTCTAATTTTTGATATATATCAAAAACATGATTTGATTTCTCACCCAAAACATCATTAACTTTTCCAATGTCGATAGCTTGTGCTATGTTAATATTTTTACCTTCTTCGTTGGTAGTGTTTAGAACCTTATTTTGGATATCATGAAGATGTTCCGTAGACTTAAACATCGCTATTTCGGCAGCCTCAATTTTTTGGTCAAAATCAAGCCTTATATTAATATTGATAAGGAATTCGACGAAAAAGAAAATAATTAAAAATAAATATAAATAGTAAGATCCCATCATCATCATATACATCTTCGATGTTGTAATCATCTTGGGAATTCTAAATCGTAATATAGGTTTAAATTTAAATAGTAGCCTGGAAAGCAATATGTCGCAAAACTCACTACTTTTTGGTATTATGGATTCATTGAGACCAAGAATTCTAGATATTTCGCACGGAGTGTACGAAATGATATGAAGTTCAGAATTATTAATTTCTTTTAGTTTTTTAACTATATTTGCTGGAACGACATTAATTATTTTGACATCGGATATATTTACATCACTAATACTTCTTTTTAGATATTCGTAAGAGCTATAAATGTCTTGTTCATAGTTTTTTAAAAAATCTTTATCGTCAATGTCATAATTAACAATTCTGGTAAATTCTATACCTTGTTTTGTAAAAATGACTTGTCTAAATCCATTAATTTTCGTATAAAAAACCAAGCAAGTAACTGATTCTTCCTTTTCGTTTTTGATAGATGCCTTCTTTTTTTTTGCTTGTGTTTCTAAGCGCAGTTTTTTTCTGATTTGCTTAACAATATTAAAAGATTCTACAGGAATGGTATAAATACCCTCAATCATATTTGGCATTTCAAATAAGAAATCTATCCAACTAGATACTTCATTATTTAAAGAAGCAGTCACTAGGACAACATCCCATTTTTTTGTGATTTGTTTGCCGTCCTTAGTTTTTTCTTTGACAAGAGATTTTGTAATAAAATTCTTGATTGTCTCTTTGTTAGAAGCGCCGCCTAATTCTCTTATGACAATGTTTTTTAAATCCATTTTTCTAACAGAAGGGAACGTCTTTTTCTTATACGTTTGGTCGATTGTATCTAATAGTATTGATATGTTGGCTCTGCTATAATCAACAAAATATGGCTTGATCTTATTAATGGCATCGATATTGAATTTTTCGAAAAAAAACTTTTTAGATACGGATTTTGTATCATGAAATGCAATGATAGCACCATTATAGCCAATTGTAACAATGATTTTTTTCTTAAAAAGAAGCATTTCGGTTTAATATTTTGCAAAATTTATTAAATACTTTTTAAAAAGCATAAATTAACATGCAATTACTAAAGAGAAAAAGTATCATTTTTTTTAATTATTTCAATTATGATTACCGGAATAGGAACAGATATTGTCTCGGTTAAAAGAATAGAAAACCTTTTAAAGGCCTTTGACCAGAAATTCCTTGAAAAAATATATACAAAAAAAGAAATTGGGTTAGCGGGCCAAAAAGGATCGCAACAAGACTTCTTAAGAAAGACGTTGTTCCTAGCAAAGCGATTTTCTGCAAAGGAAGCGTTTGCTAAAGCAATAGGTTTAGGAATTGGAAGGGGAGTTAACTTTTGTGATATAGAAATCATCAACGACAAGAATGGAAAACCAGAAATAAAACTAATAAATCAAAAAGATGTTTTTTTAAAAAACCATCTATCGTGTATTGAATATGCAATTCATTTATCTCTTTCTGACGAGAGAGAATTTGCAATTGCCACAGTAATAATTGAGAAAATCAAATGATTAAATCTTTGGTAATAGGTTGTGGAGCCTGGGGAACTGCAATTGCTAATGTTTTAGCTCAAAATAATAAAGAAACTTATATTTCTTCAATTGAGCCTGATGTTATCAGTGAAATAAATATCAAGCACACCAATAGCAAATACCTACCAAAAGCTCAATTAAATAAAAATCTTAAAGCAATCGGAAATTACGAAGATAGCATTTCAGATTTTGACTTAGTATTTATAGTAGTGCCGAGTGCGGTTTGTTTAGAAGTTTTTCAAAACATTAAAAAAACAACAGTTAGTGATAAAACTTCTTTTGTTATTTGTTCAAAAGGAATTGAACAAAAAGACTTAGATTTTTTAAGTCAGTCATTTGAAAAAATGACCAACAATAAAAATTACGCGGTTCTAGCTGGTCCTAATTTTGCAATTGAAGTAGCAAATAAAGTGCCAACAATTACTACTATCGCTTCAAAAGATAGACGAATAGCAAAAAAAGTGATCGATACTATTACGACTGATTATTTCAAAGCGAGTTATTTTGATGATCCTTTAAATGTTGAAATATGCGGTATCATAAAAAATATAATGGCAATCGGATGCGGTATGATTGATGAATTTAACATGGGTGTCAACGCCAAGTCTGCTCTTTTGATGAAAGGAATTGAAGAAATTAAAATATTATGTCAAAAACTAAACGCATCTGACGACATATCTCATTCCGCAGGATTTGGTGATATATTTCTGACATGTTCGTCAACAAAATCACGCAACAATACATTGGGGCATTTAGTTGCGAAGGGAAAAAGCTACGAACAAATAACAAAAAAAACAAACTCTACATTTGAAGGTTATTATTCAGCTAAAGCGATTACTAAAATAGCTAAAAAGCTTGAAATTAAGTTAGATTTATGTCAAAAAATAAACGAAATACTTAATTCTAAATACTCTAAGGCAGAAATTAAGCAGCAAATATCTCAAATTATTCTAAAATAACTTACATGCACGATAAGGTTTTAATCATAGATTTCGGTAGCCAGGTTACGCAACTGATTGCTAGAAGAATACGTGAAATTGGCGTTTACAGCGAAATCAAAAATCCTGATGATATAAGTGTAGCTGATCTAAAAGAAGAATCTCCTAAGGCAATCATATTTTCAGGTGGCCCAAATTCGGTTTACGAAGAAGGAGCCCCGACCATTTCTCAAGAGATATTTAATTTAAATATTCCAATTCTTGGTATATGCTACGGTCAACAACTCATTTGCCATCTACTTGGTGGCAAAGTTTGCGCAAGTACCGAGAGAGAATTTGGTAAAGCTAAAATCGAAGTGAGTAAAGAGTCGCAATTATTACAAAATTTAAGCAGCGATATCGTGTGGATGAGTCATGGTGATAAAGCTGAAAAAATCCCTGATGGTTTTGAAGTAATAGCCAAAACCAATTCGGCCCCTTATGCCGCAATAGCTAATGAAGAAAGAAAAATTTATGGTTTGCAGTTTCACCCCGAAGTTGAACATTCAGTTGATGGAAGAACAATAATTAAAAACTTTATCATTGATATAGCGGGTTGTAAAAATGATTGGAGTATGGCTAATTTTAAAGAAGAAAAAATTTTAGAAATACAAAATAAAGTCGGAAATAAAAAAGTAATATGTGGACTGAGTGGAGGAGTTGATTCCTCAGTCGTGGCTGCTTTAATTTCAAAAGCAATTGGCAAGCAATTAACGTGCATTTTTGTTGATCACGGATTGCTTAGAAAAAATGAAGGAAAAGAAGTCAAAGAAATCTTTACTAAAAATTTCGACATAAATTTCGTTTATGTTGATGCTAAAGACTTATTTCTAAATAAATTAAAAGGTGTAAGCGACCCAGAACAAAAAAGAAAGATTATTGGTAAAACGTTTATTGAAGTATTTGATCAAGAATCATCGAAAATTGAAGGCGCAGAATTTCTGGCGCAAGGGACGCTTTATCCCGATGTGATAGAATCTTCTCACCCAAATAAAGGCAAAAGTCATACAATAAAATCTCATCATAATGTTGGTGGCCTACCAGAGGATATGAAATTAAAATTGCTTGAACCAGTTAGAACTTTATTTAAAGACGAAGTTAGGCTGCTTGGCAAAGAATTAAATGTTCCCGATTTAATTACTCAAAGGCACCCATTTCCTGGTCCTGGCTTAGCAATTAGAATTTTAAGTGATATTACTGAAGAAAAAATTAGAATTCTTCAAGAAGCAGATGCTATTTATATTGAAGAAATCAAAAAAGCTGGACTTTACCATGAGATTTGGCAAGCTTTTGCGGCACTTTTACCAACCAAAACAGTTGGTGTGATGGGAGATGCGAGAACCTATGAAAATGTCATTGCTCTTAGAGCGGTAACAGCAATTGATGGAATGACGGCAGATGTGTATAAATTTGATGCTGATTTTTTATGCAGCGTCAGTAATAGAATAATTAATGAAGTAAGAGGTATTAATAGGGTAGTTTATGACTATACATCTAAACCACCCGGAACCATTGAGTGGGAATAGCTAAATAGTCAAAATCATTTTGTGTCTGGACTTTTAAAACTAGAAATGAAAGAAACAAATGTGTCGATAAAACTGCCGCTATCAATCAAGTCGATAAAGAAAAATTTTATTACCAATATATAATAACTAAAACAATATGCCTAACTTCAATTTACCTTATAAAGAGCCAATAGATCCAAATAAAAAAATACTATATAAAAATGCTCGAATTATTGATCCGGCAACTCAATATGATCAAATAGGAAATCTCTTAACAATAGGTGATAAAATTGATGATTTTGGTGCCAATATAGATGATTCGCAAGCACAGATAATAGAATGTAATGGCCATATTCTTTGCCCAGGTTTAATAGATATTCAGGTTCATCTTAGAGATCCTGGCCAAACTCACAAAGAAGATTTAACAACAGGCTCTATGTCAGCAGTATCGGGAGGCGTAACTACAGTTGTTTGCCAGCCAAACACTAATCCAACTATTG
>JADHOZ010000034.1 GCA_016778745.1 Rickettsiales bacterium | reverse complement strand
TTAACTTAGCTAACTCTAGTGACATTTGATGATGATTAGATCTATTCTTGAGCAAATTATAAATAGTCTTTGGATTAACATTATACTCTTTAGCAAGCTCAGGCACTCTTTCACCACGATCACTAACTCTTTTGAGAATCTCTAACCTTTGTGACTCATTTAAACTTGGATATCCTTTAGGCATATTAACTCCTTAAATTTGATTATTAAAAATTATCAAGATTAAAGTTAAAACTTCACCTTGATTCTTAATCAAATCTTAAAAGGACAAATCTTATTAAATTTGGGGGTCACTGCCGTTTTGCTATCATCCGCAAAAGAATCGCAACAAAAAATAGTTGATATAATTACAAGTGTTGTGATTAGTTGTTTCATATTTATATCATTTTAAAAATTGTAAGTTAAACCCAAAGAAATTAAGAAAGAATCCCAGTTAGCTTCGTTGATCGTATCACTACTAGTTGATCCGTCTCTATAGTAATAGATTGTATCGCCATCTTTTATTCTGGTACTGATATAATGAAGATTAACGTCGTATGAAATATGATTTCCTGGCTGATAGCTATATCCCAAATCTAAACTATAAGCGTTACCAGTGGCATCTGCTTCAATTGAATTCTCTTTTCTTAAATAAAAGGAATCGTACGCTGGATCATCATCTAAGCCTATCGATCTTAAAGTAGCTGCATCTGATTCATCATCAACCGCTAAATCATAATATACGTAATAAAAACTCCCACCAAATGAGATCTTATGGTTGTCAGAAATATAATTAACAGATTCAAAACCAATAAATGGGCCACCCCAATTTGAAGTATAGCTGTCTGTATAATTTTGAACACTGAATAAATTAATACTACTAGACACAGAATGCTTCTGCATGAAATAGCTATACCCTATCTTTGGCAAAAGGAAGCTATGAACTTTGCTATTAAATAAATAATAATCTCTATTTTCTCTACCATCTGGAGTAATAAGAATTTGATAAGCAAGGTTTACACTAATATCATAGGTTTTAAAATCTATTTCACCAAAATCATATTGACGATACAAATACTCATATCCAGCTGCCTCTTTATCAACAGGGTCAAATCTTTCTGTGATACGAAAGTCTCCGCTAAGGCTTTGGCCTTGAGAACCAAAGCCTTGCAGTATCAAATCCCCACCGCCAATTTTAAATAGAGGAAAATTAAAATTTATTCTATTCTTCCACAAATATACGTCATTCCAAGATCCCTCAATAACCCTGGTGTGTTCTTGCCCTTCATAAAGATACAAAGTATCATCCTTAAAGTTCAGAGCATAATTATCGGTAGATAAACCCGTTTCTATCCCCAACGAAAATCTTGCCATTCCCCTCTGATCATATTTAGCGTGCGAAATTTGAGTAAATAGGAAAATTGGTAAGAAAAACAATAAATTAAGTTTCATAATCTTCTCATGCTTGCTGTAGACCCAATAAATCTACATCTAATAATTCTTAAATGGGGCCACAACAACCTTACCAATCAAGAGTGCGGCGTCTAATGTAACTGCAATTGGAGTAATTGCAGCCTTACCGACTCCTTTTACAAGGTTAGAGTCACTATAGTAAATTCTTAAAGTTTGAGAAGTTGCGGCACCAGGATTTTGAGGCCCAAGATATTTAGCAACATATCTTCTTCCTTGGACTCTTATTTTTACCTGAACATCGTCATTTTCATCTGGATTAATGCCATAAGATTGTAGTTTATATTTATCAACCGGAGCTAAAACACTAAATGGTCCCGAAAATGTAATCACACCCTGCAAACCATTGTTGGAATCTAATTCTACATATGAGTCTTTGTCACTAATCGTTAGTACATTTTTTTGTCTAAGAGAAAGTATCGTTTTAAAACTACCACCCACGTCAGTTAATACGTAATGGTAATTTGGTCCAACTAACACGATATATCTAGAATCAGATCCAACATAAAATTGACTTATTCTTTCTTGATAGCTTTTTTTACCCCACAAAGCTTTTGTCACACAGGCGCTGGTAAGAGATAACACCAACAATAGAGACACAAACATCAATAACTTCTTCATAGATGATGGCATCAACAATGTGTTTCTAGCATATCTTATCATTAATGACTATTAATTATTTCCAACGTTTCTTTTCTAACTTTTTTAAATTCTTTTTCTCCCAGAGGTATTAGGCCATGATGAATTAAATAACCTCTTTTACCAATAGTGTTTTCATCTATTATTTCTTTAATAAACTCTTTCATTTGGGGGACCCTCTTGAGATTATTGATTTTAAAATAAACATATAATGGTCTTGAAAGAGAATATTGTTTCAAAAATATAGTATCAGAGGAAGGAGAGACACCATCAATCATAGCGGGATGAATTTTATTCTTATTCATAACCAAAAAGTCATAACCAAAAATTCCAAAGGAATCTGGATTCTCTTTCAACTTTTTAATAATAAGATTGTCATTTTCTCCCGATTCAATGAATACTCCATCTTCCCTGATTGTAGGACAATTTTTATCAAAAGACTCCTTATTTGGATAATGCTGAATAAGTCTAAAACTATTTCTACAATAATCTCTCATAACTAATTCTAAAAATACATCTCTGGTTCCAGAACTTTTTGGTGGTCCAAATATTTTAATATTTCTGTTAGGTAGCGATGGATCAATATCACTCCATTTTTTATACGGATTATTAATTAAATGATTCTCTCTTTTATCATAAATTTTCCGAGCCAAAGCAAGAAATAGCTGTTCTTTGGTTATTTTTAGAGTTTTCCTTCCAATATTATTTCCAATTATAATTCCATCATAGCCAATTTTAATTTTTGCTATATCTATCACACCATTATCTTTGCATAGATAAATCTCTCTTTTATTTATAGGTCTTGACGCATTAACAAAATCCGGATATTTTAAAGATCTACCCTTACAAAAATCTCTAAATCCATCTCCTGTTCCAGTCGATTCTACTATGGGGGTTGGAAACATTTTATCTCCATAGTTATTCATATTTTTGACTCTAGAAAACTCCTCCGACATGGTGGCCATCAATGGTGATATGGTTGAAGATCCGGTAATATAAATATAATCTCTACCTTGAGAAGAATGCCCAAAAAGACTAAAGGCGAGGCAATCTTGGGGAAAAATTTGAAGGGAAGTTAAAATAATTGTTATATATATTACAAAATTTCTTATTTTAATACTCATATTAATTATTAATATTTTTAATCATTTATGAAAATATAAAAAACCTATTTCATGTATAAAGAAGAATTTAAAAAAAACAAGATAAGTTGGGTGAATTCTTTTATGTCTGGAATCTCAATGGATGAAAATAACAAAGAAACACCCTGGATGACATATGGCGCTATACAATATTTACAAGAATTCGTAAATAAGGAGTTGGAGGTATTCGAATTTGGATCTGGCGCTTCCACATTATTTTTTGCTAGAAATTGCCAAAAAGTCACCAGCATTGAAACTAACAAATTCTGGCACAATATTATTAGCCAAAGATTAGAAGAAAATAACTTAACAAACAGCAAAAGATACTTAATGGAAGATGGTTTGGATAATGAAAATTATGAAAATTTCTTACATAATCTTAATCAAAAATTTGACATAATAATCATTGATTCTATCAAAAGATATCAATGCGCAATCCATATTAAAGATTTTGTAAAAGAAAATGGAATAATCATTCTCGATGATTCTGAAAGAAAAAACTATCAAAAGATTTTTGATTATTACGCCGATCTAGGATTTCAGCAGATCGATTTTGAAGGTATAGCACCAGGACAATTCAAAATTAAAAATACCACTATTTTCAAACGGTAATTATTACAATTGTTCTCGACTTTGTTCACGCATTATTGATTTTCTTGGTGATAATTAACCACTAAATTATCAATATGAATTAACTCGTCTTTAGCACTTTTGCCGATAATTTTCTTAATCTGTTTTGAATTCTTTAAAATAATTTTCTTACTATCGACAGAAGAATAGTTACTAATTCCAGTGGCAATATGATTCTTACCTTCATCTTCAATTAAAATGACATCATTCTTCTTAAAGTTTCCTTCTATTTTTACAACTCCAACAGGCAATAAACTCGCTCTATTCGTTAACAAAGCATTTTTTGCACACTCATTGACAATTGCTTTACCACTTATATTTAAAAATCCAGAAAGCCATTTTTTTCTAGCATTAATATTAGACTTTTTACTGCTATAAAAAATAGTAAAATTCTCTTTAGCTTTAAAAATATTTCTTAAACAATGATTTTTTGCTCCATTGGCAATGATTGTTTCGCAGCCACTTTTTTCTAACATTTTCGCAGCCATCACTTTGGTTTTCATTCCTCCGGTACCCAGAGAAGAAACAGCTTTTGATGCGGACTGTTCTATTTTTCTAGTTATTTTTGTCACTTCTGAAATAAACCTTGCATCTTTATTGACGTTTGGATTTTTATCATAAAGACCATCAACATCTGATAGTAATAATAATATATCCGCCGATATCATCTGCGATACTCTTGCGGCTAGTCGGTCATTATCTCCTATCTTTATTTCCTCAACCCCCAAAGAATCGTTCTCATTTACTATCGGTATAACATTATGTTCTAACAGAGTCTTGATAGTACTTTTAGATTTTAAATATCGCTTCCTCTCATTACAATCTTGTGAAGTCAAAAGAACCTGTGCTACTGTAATTCTTTTTCGTTTAAAAAATTCTTGGTAACTATGTATCAATTTAATTTGCCCAACAGCTGCTGCAGCTTGTTTAGTCTTAATATCAAGCTCATCTGACTTAAACGTTTTTTTCCCAAGCGCAATCGCACCTGAAGAAACAATCACGATTTCAAATCCTTGTTTTGTTAGCCAATGAACATCACTGACAAAGGCTTTAAACCACCTTCTTTTTATTAATCCCTTTTCAACCAAAGTTGAAGAACCAATTTTTATTACTAATCTTTTTTTATTTTTTAGATCTATTTTCATATGCCTCTTTTTTTTCTAGCTGCATTTATTTCATTTTTATAAACCTCGTTTTGAATCAATGGTAAAGGCAGAGGTTTTAGGTCGTTATAATGTTCAATTATGTAAATTTGAACATTTCTATTATATTGGCTTTTCATATTATCCTCAGTAATTAAATCCGGAAAAGATTCACCAAACGATCTTAATTCTATTAAGGATTTATCAACACCATTTTTAATTAAATATCTTCTAACATTATTAGCGCGCTTATAAGCCAAGCTTTGGTTATATAATTTTTTCCCCGACCTGTCAGCATTTCCAACTAGTAATATACGGTAATCTCCATTTAATTTATATATTCGAGACAAAACTTCGATAATCTTCTTCACCGCGCCAGCATTAATTTGGTAGGAATTGAAATCAAAATCAATATTATAGCGATGAAATATTGGAGCAATGATTGTTGCCTCTCTATTCTTATCTTTGCCAAGATTTTCTATATAGACCTCTATTTCATCAATTAACTTAGAAAAAGTTGTTCGACATGATGCAATGTCACTACCTTTAAAAACAGGCTTTGATTCTCTGATTATCCAACAATCGTACAGATAGGTCAAATGCGCTACTTGAATTGGTAGATAATATTTGGCATTTGGATATTTTAATATTTCTTCCAATCTTTTTTGCATCAATACCATTCCTTCAATTTGCAAGGGATCTGCTTTCCACTTAAGTGGACTTTCTGGGTAAACTCTTTTTCCACTAGCAACCTTCAACCCTTTTTGGGCAAAATATTTCGCCATCTTCTCATCTTTGATAGAAGATAGGTTGCGCGCAAATAAAAGATATTCTAACGCAAGATAGGAGTTATAGGTTTGATCAGACTTTAATTGAAATTCTAACTCAGATAATTTTTGTAAATCAGTCTTTTCATTACATGAAACAGTAAAAGTTATAACAATTAATAAGGTTATAATTTTTTTAAAAAAACTCATTTAGATTACTTGTTCTAGGAGTTCATTGATTTGAAAAACTCCTCGTTAGTTTTAGTATTGTCAATTTTTTGAAGCAAGAATTCCATTGCTTCAAGTGGGGTCATTGGATTAACAATTCTGCGCAACATCCACACTTTGGATAATGTTGCACGATCAACCAATAATTCTTCTTTTCTAGTTCCTGATTTTGTAATATCAATAGCTGGAAAGATTCTTTTATCAGAAATTTTACGATCCAAGATAATTTCTGAATTACCAGTACCTTTAAATTCTTCAAAAATGACTTCGTCCATTCTGGAGCCAGTATCGATTAGGGCAGTAGCAATAATTGTGAGTGAACCACCCTCTTCTATATTTCTTGCAGCGCCAAAAAATCTTTTTGGTTTTTGTAGCGCATTTGAATCAACACCACCCGTTAATACTTTTCCTGAAGACGGAATAACGGTATTATAAGCTCTCGCAAGTCTGGTGATTGAGTCCAGCAAAATGACTACATCTTTTTTAGCTTCAACTAATCTTCTCGCTTTTTGAATAACCATTTCAGCTAATTGAACGTGACGAGATGCGGGTTCATCAAATGTTGAGCTCACAACCTCACCTTTAACGGTTCTAATCATGTCAGTTACCTCTTCTGGCCTTTCATCAATTAAAAGCACTAAAAGTTCAATTTCTGGATTATTTGTAGTAATTGCGTGAGCAATATTTTGCATTAGAGATGTTTTACCAGTTCTGGGAGGTGCAACAATAAGTGAACGCTGACCTTTACCAAGCGGAGAAACCATATCCATAATTCTGGCTGACACATCATTATTCATCGGATTTGATTCTTCTAACTTAATTTTTTCTTGTGGATAAAGTGGCGTTAGATCGTCAAATAAAACGCGATTTTTAATTTTATCTGGAGTGCCACCGTTAACTTGATTGACCCTTAAAAGAGCAAAATATCTTTCACCTTTTTTTGGAGCCCTAATTTGACCAATAACTGTATCGCCTGTTCTAAGAGCAAATCGTTTAATTTGACTTGGAGAAACATAGATATCATCCGATCCAGGGAAATAATTTGTTTCAGGAGCTCTTAAAAAACCAAATCCATCTTCCAATACTTCCAATACACCTTCACCAATAATAACATTTTCTATGCTTTCATCAGAGAAATTCTTCAAAATGTGATAGATAATATCTTGTCTGCCAAAGTCACCAATATTTTCTAGACCATTTTCTTTAGCAACCTCGATTAAATCTTCGGCTGATTTAGTTTTTAATTTTTTTAACTCTAGTGTTTTAATTTCTCCAGAAGCAATTCCTTTATCCAATGTATCGTCGTCGAGATTACTCACTTGGCTTGAGTTATTTTTTGCTCTACTAATTAAGTTACCAGTATGTAATCTTGGGGTATCTGCGTTTATTGCTTTACTTGTCGATTTCTTTTCTTGTTGTTCTTCATTAATTGCTGATTTAACCTCTTTTTTATCATCAACTTTTGATTCTGGTTTAACGAAGAGTTTTCTAGGGGAAGCAGTCTTCTTACTGCCTAATGTAAGCTTTGATTTAGTCATTTGAAAGGATTTACTTAGAAAATTATATTATTTGGAAAAATGAAGTCTAAAAGTTGGATGCAACTTTTATAAAGAAGATTTGAACAATCTTATATGACAAATACTAACTTTATTAGAGTTAATATAAAAACTTATTCGTCTCGGTATTTTTCTGGCATTTTGAACTTTATTTATTTTTTAGTCAATATTGAAATTAAAAAACTTATTTTTTAGCAGATTTTTTTGAGTTATTTCCTTACATGAATAGGTCCTTAATAGTATTAAATACCTCAACTCCAATAAAAATTGTTATTATAGAAATAACAACACCTATTATTCCAACTAGAGACCCAATAATCACAAATAAGCCATCCTTACCCAAAAGTCCAAATGAAATTAGCATTATTCCAGTACCTGGAATAAAATTAGTAAATGGCAAAGGAATCATAACAAACAAGGAAAAAATCATAATAATAAAGCCCAATATTCTTTCGAATATAGGAGATACAACAAATGTTAATCTTTGTCTTAGTACTTTTTCAATTTTACCAATATAGCGCGCAGTTTTTTGAACCAACAATGATACTATTGATCTTTTTACCATTATGTTACCAATTCTTGGCGGTAATTTTGGTGCATCATATCCTAATATCATCTGAACGGCAAAAATAACTATTGGTATCGAAAAGATGTTAGGTATTGGTGGCGGAAGCGGCATAATGGTTGCTAAAGAGAAAATAATCATCACCAAACCATATCCAGCAGCTTCCATCGCTCTAACCAAATCTGCAATAGGTATTTTATCAGCAGAGCTCTGGTTTACTACATCTTCGATTCCTTGTGTTGAAATGGTTTTAGATCTTTTCACAAATTAGTTATCATTAATCTTTTGAATCTTTTTTTGATTTTTGAATTTTTTTATTATCTTTTTTCTCTTCATCTTTAAGTCCAGACTTCAGACCTTTAATTCCACGCCCAACATCTTTCATAACCTGCGGTAATTTTCCTGCACCAAAGATCACAAAAACAATAACTAAAACCAATAATAATTCCGTAGTTCCTAAAGACATAATTTTAATAATTTATATTTCTAAAATATCCGTTAATTCACCCCACTCTCTTTTGCTTAATCCACTATTTTCTTGTTCAACTTTTTCGCCTTTTAGCATTTTTTTAATGACATCAACAGCCGGTCCAGATAAATTCTTGCCTAGCTTTTGATGTTTAATAAATGCTTCATAGGTATGAGGAACCCATTTTTTAACTAAATCTAACATAGTTTGAGCATAAACTCTAATTTCATATTGCGCATGAGAGTCGGCTCGTAGATTTAAAAAGTGCAATAAATTATGCAAGTCAATTTTCCAATACCACTGCGTATAACAATTAACTGGTAAATTCATTCGCGCTAATTCTCTCGCTAAGCCTTCCTTTGATTCATCGGCAACATTACCATTTTCATCTTGGTTGATCATTTCTAAATAATGTTGATAAGATTTGGCCGAGTCTTTTTTTAGGATTTCTAAAACTCTTTTTTGCTCTTCTTTATTTAAAACTTTATTTTCATCGCGGCCTTGATGGTTTATTTTGGATTGTGATGACATATGCTCGCCTTTTGGAATATAAAATTCATCTTCCATGATTGAATATCTAGCTGAATATTCATTTACAGAAGCAGTTCTATGTCTAATCCATTGTCTAGCAATAAAAATCGGTAGTTTGATATGAAATTTAATTTCACACATTTCTAGGGGAGTTGTGTGGCGATGTGCGATTAAATAGTTGATTAAACCTTTATCAGCGTTAACCTTTTTGGTACCTTGGCCGTAAGATACTCTTGCAGCTTGAACAACAGCAGAATCATTACCCATATAATCAACCACCCTAATAAACCCATGATCCAATACTTCGAAAGGCTTATATAAAACTTTTTCAAGTTCTGGAGATACTGGTCTTAATGTTTCATGTTTTTGTAATCTTAATTGATCAATTTCAGCAAGTTGTTCTTTTTTAAGTGCCATTTGTTAGTTGAAGTGAAAATTATTAAATTTGAATATAAGCCTGTTTTTAAAACATTTATTTTTTAATGACCATAAAAATAATTAAAGATAGTTTAAGAAATATTCCAAAAAGTAGCGGGATTTATAAATATTTTGATGCTAACAATAAAATTTTATATGTTGGTAAAGCAAAAAATTTATATAACCGCATTAGTAGTTATACCAGATTGCGAGGCTTAAGTCCTCGTATCTCAAGAATGGTTTCTTTGGTAAAAAAAGTTGAATATATACAAACATCTTCTGAGTTAGAGGCTCTTCTGTTAGAAAATAACCTGATCAAAGAATTATTACCAAGATATAATATCTTACTTAAAGATGACAAAACTTTTCCAGAGATTCTAATTACCAACCATGATTTTCCTCAGATTAAAAAATTAAGAGCAAAAAATACCAACCAAAAAGATGGTTATCATTTCGGACCCTTTGCCTCTGGTTTTGATGTTATTAAGACAATTGAAGCTCTAAGAAAAATTTTTAAAATAAGAAATTGTACGGATCGAGAATTCAAATCACGCAAAAAACCATGCCTAGAATATCAGATCAAAAAATGCAGCGCTCCTTGTGTTGATTTAATATCACAAGAAGAATATCTGGAATCAATTAAACAAGCTAAAGATTTTCTAAAAGGTAAATCAAGTCATGTACAAGAAGAATTAAGAAAAAAGATGTTGGTCAATAGCCAACAACAACATTATGAAAAGGCAGCAATAATTCGTGATCAAATAAAATCGCTCGATGCTATTCAGGCAAAACAAAATATTAACGTCACTAATTTAGGAGACTCAGACATTTTTGTTATTGTAACGATTGGTAATTTAGCGTGTATTTACGTTAGCTTTTTTAGATCAGGAAAAAATCTTGGCTCAAAACCCTATTATTATGATTTCGAGAAAGGAACAAAACCAGAAGATTTGTTGCAACAATTTCTCGGACAATTTTATTTATCACACGTAGCACCACAATCAATTTTTCTAAATAAGAAAATTTCTGACAAAAATTTAATGCAAGATTTTATTAATAAACTATCGCACCAACTATCAGAAATAATATTGCCGCAAAAAGGGAAGAAACTCGCAATAATTCAATCTCAAGAACAAATAGCAATACAAAATCTAGAAAGAAAAATATCTCAAAATCTAAGCACAAAAGAATTATTGTTAGAGCTAAAAAAGACATTTTGCCTCAAGAAAATGCCACAAAAAATTGAAGTATATGACAATAGTCATACTGGCACCACAAATGCCGTTGGTTGCATGATAAGTGCTGGTATTGATGGCTTTATTAAATCTGGCTATAGAAAATTTAATATTCGATTCGAAGAAGAAGGTAAAGACGACACAGCTATGATGAAAGAAGTAATGAGAAGAAGATTTTCAAAATTAAAAAAAGACGAGTATCCAGATCTTATTATTATTGACGGCGGAAAAGGGCAACTTAGGGCGGTTGATGAAATATTTAGAGATCTAAAAGTAAAAATACCGTTTATTGGCATGTCAAAAGGTGAGAATAGAAATGCCGGGGAAGAATTTTTTCATCAAATTCATAAAGATTCCTTCACCTTACCAAAAAATAGCCCACTCATGTATTATTTACAAAGACTCAGAGATGAAGCTCACCGTTTTGCTATTATGACGCATCGAAAAAGACGATCGAAAGATATGATTCAGTAATGTTGATGCACGTTCCTAAAAAATTATTTCTCGGATACACCACTTTCTCCGCCACTTTTCTTCTCGCCTCCACTCTCATCATTACCACCGGATTTATTACCCTCTGCTCTAGGTGCACTTGCGGAGCTGGAATCACTACTCGCTGAATCTGTACCTTTTGCAGCATTATCACCACCTTTATCTCCTCCTATTGGCGCCACACTTTTACCTTTATTACCCAAGGCTGACGATATTTCCTTGCCTTTATTAAACCCACCTCTAGCTGCGGAAACGCCGTGCTTAGCCAAGCCACGATAACCTCTTTCTTGAATACCTTTTAAAGCCTCAGAAGCTTTACTAGCCATATCTTTTGCTCCCCAACTAGTACTGATGGAACTTCCTCCAACTAATTTCTTGGCAAATGTCATTATTTTGTCCATAAATTGGAAAAATATGAACAATATAATGGATGACTGAATGATATAACTCATCTTAGTTTGATTCATTCCTGCTAATATAGGAAGACCTATACCTATAGGCTCAAGACCAGTAAAACTCTTTATATCACGAACATTAAATATACAATAAATACTCTTATTTTTAGCCTCCCCGTCACAAATTATCTTTTTTGGAGCGATTTTACCATTTCCATCAAATTTTACGTCACCAACAATTGTTGCATCAATGACGGATATTAATACCCCCAAATAAACAAATAAAATCACTGGCTGGAAGGTGAATCCAACAAGCTGCTTCCACCAACCAGTGAAAACATTTTTCGTTTTTTCAAATAAACAAAGAGGTATAATGAGTGGCGAAATATACATTAGCAATATGATGGCGGTTATCGATATTAAGAATATTTGCAAAGCCCTCAAGGCAACCGATAATAATAAAAAGGCTAAAAAGAACGTTGCCAAAAAGAAAATAACCCCAAGACCACCGGTTAACAAACCTCCCAAAATCATAAATATTAGATTTGGCACCGACGCACCCGGACCATATCCAAGTGCTCTAGCAATTTTACAATCCAAAGTGTCCCAAATTCTTAAATATTTATGTTCAGGTGCATATTGGGGATTATCATACCTAGTATCTTCATTATCATCGGCATAGTCAAACCTTGGAAATTGACAGCCATCTAATTTATTTTCTTTGTCACTTTCCTCAATGCTAAATACCATGTCCGACAACAAGGTTGACGTTTGTAAAACACCATCAATAAAGTGATCCTGCCACGCCGTGCCAATGGCAAAATATAAAACAAGACCTATTTTAACTATGAATGGTAGAATCTTCTTTTTAGATACGCCTTCTCCTGGAGCGGCAAGTAATATTGCGACACCAAACATAATGACAGCAAATACCAGGCCCATTCTAACATAATCTTGTACCTCTTCTTGAATTTTAACAAAGAATGATTTTTGCGGTAATGCTTGACCTTTTTGTAACCTATAACCGCTTTTACATTGACCATCTTTATTTGGCGCTTCATCAGGATCGGAACATACTGAATGTCCAGCTCTATTTAAAAATACGTTTTCTATTGTTTCTTTGTAACATTGTGCAATTGGCGCAGTAAATCCATCCATCGTGATTCCTGCTACATGAAGATTATAACTATAGACATTTTGTGAATCACCTTTCATGTCTTTACATGTTTGCGATATAAAATCACCTTCTAATGTCACATTTCGAACATATGGGGTTATTGGTAATTTTTGACAATGATTCACATGCTGACAGAAATTTTTGGTTACTGAATTACCATTTGAGTCTTCCGTAAATTTTAGTTGCTCTGTACCGCCAGCCACTAAGTGATTATATGGGCAAACACTATATGTTTTAGCGCAAATATAGCTGCTCATTTCTTTACTTTCGTAAACATCGTAGAATATTCCCGCCACCTCACATCTCTGACCAAGTTCACAAAAATTATACTCATATTTGGATAAGCCGGTGTTAATTGGATCATATGGTTTTCCTTCTAGACAAATAACATTTTGGCTTCTTTTCTTACAACATTGATATGCCGCTTCAGTCTCTGAAGTTGGAACGGAGTCAACAAATCTTCTACACGCAAAGGAAGGTGCATTGCCTGGTCCTGTCATATAATATCTTTGATAGTCATCATCATAGCCCAAAACATCTTTTCGCTTACCCGAAGAAAATTTCTTAGGATTTTTACAAGCCCCGTCGCCTTTATCTTTATATTCAATTCCGCCATAAATAAATTCTCTATAATATACATTTTTAATATCTCTATCATAATCTTTTGATTCACTTCCAATTCCATTACTACATGTTGGTGGCGGATTATTTTTGCTATAATCCTCTAAAAACATATCTGAAAGACATTGCGCTCTATCACCTTTTATATTTTTCCAATCTCCTTTTTGATCTCTTTTCCATTCTTTCCAATTATGACCACACACTCTATCATTTTGGTAGGCATTATCAGCTAATTCCCATGTGACTGCTAATATTCCAAGACCAGTTCCTATAGCCGCTATATGAGAAGCCATTGCCGCACAACAAGCAGCCGCTGTGATTGCCCCCGCTGCTGCCTGACTATTCTGATTTACGCAAAGTGTTTTGGTTGCTGGTGTTGGATCAGGAATAGCACATGTTGCTGCTGCGGTGGATTGCAAAGTAGCGTATTCAGAAGTTCTTTCTGCGCATCGACCTGCAATCCATCCTATGACAGCAGTCGTTGCCGGTGTTAGTGTGGTAGCAGCTACTAGACTTGACTCTACCGCACTTTCATATGTTTTTTTTGAAACATAAGGATTGGGTGGAAATGGCGTGCAAGCAAGATACGATGCTAATTGCAAAGTTAATATGGTAGAACCCATTCCCGCGGTA
>JADHOZ010000033.1 GCA_016778745.1 Rickettsiales bacterium | reverse complement strand
ATTCTTCGTTGGTTGTTGCCGGATTCTTCTCGGAGATTTCGTCCGATATTTCTGATAAATTATCATAAATCTTCTTTAAGAAGTAATCATATTTATCTTCAATAATTGGCTCTTGAACCACAATTTCTGTCACTTCTTTAGATTCTTTTACTGCATTTTTTGTTAACCCTTCACTTTGAGGAGACGAATCTGTATTGATAACTTGAGCAACTTCTGGATCTTGAACTTTTTCTTGAGAATGAACTTTTTCTTGAGAAGCTTTTTGATTATTATTTTCATTATTAACCGCTTCTGGATTTTTTGCATCAATGATGATTTCTTCAGCCACTATTTCAGTCGCAATTGGCTTAACTGGATCGACATTATAGCCTTTCGATTTTAGATGAACTTTAATATAATCTTTAAGGTATCCTATAAAATTATGATTTTTTTGAATAGTGATTGATAATGTTCCAGATGGCATTGTGTCATCTGCTACTAGACTTAAAGTACCATTAGAAAGTATTTGATAATTTTTATTACTAAACTCCAAATTATTTATTTTTATCTCTTTGTTATATTGCGTTGGTAGTTCTTGGATTTTCGTTGGATCAAATGGGAGGTTAAGCTGTTCACTAGAGTTGTTTGGTGATAAAGTATATACTATACTGAACTTAAGATTGTTTTTTAGGCCTTGGTTATATCTATTTTTTACGTCCAGATCTTCTTCTGCAACATTATCGTTAGTTTCTACTTCTTGATTTTGATTGGCTACTGGCTCAGCATTCTTTTCGATGTTAGCTATTTCTTGCTTATCATCAGATATATTTTCTGTTTGAGGATTATTACCTGTGATAGACTCAAGATTTTGAACTTCTTCTTTGGCAACGGGGGTAATCGATTCCTGATCGGGCGAATTAACCGTAGCGGATTCTTCTACAATAACTTGAATATCATCATTTTCTTCTACCTCTTGATTTTGAGTTGAATCTTGAAGCGCCTTATTTCTTTGAGCAAGTTGATGAACATCAATGGGTTCCTCGTTGTTATTTTCTTCATTTTGAGCAAGCTGCTCAACTTCTATTGGTTGATTTTCTTCTGTATTTGCACGTTGATTCGTTTCCACTACTTCAGATTCTAGTTTATTGATTTCGTCTTGAGAAACTACGATTTTATTACCACCATCGCTAATCACTTCAGCGCTGAGATTTTCTTTAGTTACTTCTGGGGAAGGAATTCCGGGAATTGGTTTATTATCTCGGATATCTTCTTTAACTTCTGGCCTTGGCGCACCCTCTTTGGCAACGGGATTTTTTGTCACTTCAGCGTTATTAGTTGCTGCTCGGGTAGGATTTTCTATAATCTGCGTACTGCCAATTTTTATTTTTCCGGTCTGAATTCCTTTAGCAATATCTTCTTGTAAGACATTATTATAAATATCAACAACATCAAAACCTTCTATTTCTTTAATATCGGAATCAATACTCACTCTCACATTATTTTTATCGGAATTATTGATAGATAGACTGATATTTGATGATTTAGTTGACAAAACCAACTTTTCGCCCGGTCCCGTCATTTGATATCCCGAATCTTCATAAACAAATTTTAGATTATCTTCATCAATTATTTTGATACGAACATTAGGATCGCTATTAAATTTTACTCTAGCTATTTCTCCTTTACTATTTTGAGAAGCAATTCCTTGAGGAAAAATGACGCTAAAATCATTAGCAAAAATTCCGGATGTTGCTTGTAATTCGCTTATCGAAATTTGTCTCTTACCAAATACTGGATTTGGAATGCTAAACCTTAAATTTTGAATTTTAATATTTTGAGATAATGGAAATCCGTATGATTCAATCTTCTCAGCTGTAATGTACGCGTTATTGTCGCTAATGAATTTAGTAACTCTTTTTTCTAATTGCCCCACTTTGAAAAACCAAAATAAGATATAGACAAAAGATATAAAAACTAGGGTAATTGCTAGCCTAATTACTAAATTTCTAGACATATTTTTTTTATTTTAAGTGACTCTAAACAGAGACGTTTCTTGTTTCGTCAGGAACTACTAATTTTATACCGTCAAGCTCTTTTGTCATAATGATTTGACATCCAAGTCTTGAGGTCGGAGTTAAGCCAAAAGCCAAATCAAGCATGTCTTCTTCATCCTCGCTTGGCTCATCAAGCTTATTAAAATGTTCTTGATCAACCACAACATGACAAGTTGAACAAGCAAGAGAGCCTTCACAAGCCCCTTCCAAGTCAATATTATTGTTGTGCGCAGCTTCTAGAACAGTCGTACCAATAGGTACTTCAAACTCTTTTTCTTCTCCTCGTGTAACAAAAATAATTTTTACAGTTTCGCTCATAATTTTTAAAAAAATTTAAAGGTTAAGATTTATAAAAATCGATTTATAAAAATAAAGTATTTATTAACATTTATTCTTTAATTTAACATTATTTGCCATTTTATGATAAAAATTGCATTATACAAGCCTGATATTGCTGAAAATGTTGGCGCAATCATTCGTACCTGTGTTTGTTTTGATTTGGAGCTAATAGTTATCATGCCTTGCGGCTTTCCATTTGACATAAATAGAATAAAAAAATCGGCGATGGATTATATTAATTATGCCAAAATCACCAAATATGGAGGATTTGAAGATTTTTATGATAAAGAAATTAAAGAAACTAAATCACGATTAATTTTAGCCTCAACGAAAGCTAGTACAAATTATAAGGATTTTGCGTTTAAAGACAATGATGTCGTAATGTTTGGTCGCGAGAGTTCAGGAGTACCCCATGAAGTCTTTGCGCTATCTGATGAAAGAGTATTGATAGAAATGAAAAATAATATGAGATCATTAAATGTGGCAATTAGTTGTGGTATCATTGCTAGCTTTGCTTGCAACTCACTATAATTTTGGCCTAACTCCAAGTAGCGGAGCTATTTTTTCTGTTATTCTTCCAGCAACTGGTGCCGCTACCATACCACCGGTATTAAAGGTGTAGTTTGGTCTATCTAGCGTTACAAATACTAAATATTTTGGTTTTTTAATTGGAAATACAGCAACAAAGGATACTAACGTTTGTTTTTTATTATAACCACCATATTCGGCACGCTCTGCGGTTCCGGTTTTTCCACCTATTTGATATCCCAAAACTTGAGCATTTTTTCCGGTTCCTTTTTCGACTGTAAATTCCATTAATCTTCTTAGTTTAACTGAGGTGGCATCAGATAATATTTTTTTTGGCTTTAAAGAAAATTGATCATCATCTAAAATAAATTTAGGACTATGTAAAAATCCGCCATTTACTACCGAAGATATAGAAGATGCAACATGTAAAGGAGTAACGGCTATCCCGTGACCATAAGCGATGGTATACAGATTGATTTCGCGCCATTTACGTGGAGAAATCGGTTTAGCAAGCCCAGGAAAGTCTGTTTTTATTTTATCAATTAAGCCAAATTTCTTTAGATAAGATTTTTGTTTTTCAATTCCAATTCTTTGTGCTATCTGCACTGTGCCAATATTTGAAGAATAACCAAATACTTCTTGTAATGTTAGTTGGTCTTTTTCCTTGTGATCGTCACGAATTGTGTATTTACCATATTCTATAGGTTTCGAGACATCAAAAACATCACTAAATTCAACTAACCCTTCTTCGAGCGCTATAGCATTGGTAAATATTTTAAAAATAGATCCCATTTCATACACGCCACTAGTTGTTCTGTTAAATCTTTCTTTGGGAGACGAACTTGATTGTTGATTTGGGTCAAAATCCGGTAGGGAGGTTAACGCTAAAACTTCACCATTCCTTACATTCATAATTATTCCTGATGCCGCTTTAGCCTGAAACTCATCCATTCCTTTGAGTAATTCGCTTCTTAAAATGTCTTGTACTCTCACATCAATCGTTAGGTTGATGTCTTCATCTTTTCTTAGAATTTCGTTATATTGCATTTCGATTCCAGATAACCCTCTTCTATCTAGGTCAACAAATCCCACCACATGACTTAGATTTGATTTTTGTGGATAGACTCTAGCCATATCATCTTCAAATACTAATCCGGCTTTTTGTAAGCTTTGTACTTTTTCGACTTGGTCGGGGGTGAGATTTCTTTTAAGCAAAATCCAACTTCTTGACGAATCTCTTTTAAATGAAATTTTGGAGTAGACTTCTTTATATGATAGATCTGGAAATATTTTGCTTAAACCAGTAGCAATATCTTTTGGATTTCTGATTAAGATTGAACTCGCATATAAAGACTTTGTTCTGATATCAGTTGCAACAAGAGCTCCGTTTCTATCATAGATATTGCCACGATTTTTTTCTATGTGGGGATCATAAGTTTTAGAGACTTTGGTTTTATCACCGAAAGTCACTATCACAAACATTTTAAAAATAAGAGCAAAAAAGCCAACCAAAATAAAGAAGTAAACAAGATTTAATCTGTTCCTTTTTATAGAGGTTGGCATTGACTCATAAATTATAAGTTAATCGAAGCAACTAAACCTTTAACTGCTTCAACCGATGTATCAAACATCTTTTTTTCTTCTTCATTAAGATCAATCTCGACGATTTTTTCCACACCCTTAGCACCAATTACAGCCAAAACTCCGATATATAGACCATCAATTCCATATTCACCCTTTAGATAGGCGGCCACTGGAAGGACTCTTTTTCTATCTAATAAGTAGCTTTCTGCCATAGTGATTGCTGAAGCAGCTGGAGCATAAAATGCCGAACCATTACCTAATAATTTTACGATTTCGCCACCACCATCTCTGGTTCTTTGTACGATTTGATCAATTTTTTCTTTTGTTGACCAACCCATTTTAATTAAATCAGGAACTGGAATTCCAGCCACCGTTGAGTAACGAATTAATGGAACCATAGTATCGCCATGGCCACCCATTACGCATGAATTGACGTCAGATACTGATACGTTAAATTCTCTCGCTAAAAATAATGACATTCGTGAAGAATCCAAAACTCCAGCCATACCCACTACTTTATTTTGCGCAAAGCCGGTAACTTTTTGCATCACGTAAACCATTGCATCTAAAGGATTTGTGATCACGATTACGAAAGCATTTGGTGCATTGTCTTTGATACCTTCGGCTACTGAAGTGATGATTTTTGTGTTGGTTGCAATCAAATCATCGCGGCTCATTCCTGGTTTTCTTGGAATACCAGCAGTGACGATTACTACGTCTGCATCTTTAATATCTTTATAATCAGAGGTTCCTATTATATTTGCGTCAAAATTTTCAACAATTGAAGATTGTTCTAGATCTAGCGCTTTTCCTTTGGCAGTTCCTTCATTGATATCTAAAATTACAATATCTCCTAAATTTTTTAGACCCGATAGGTGCGCTAGGGTTCCGCCAATATTTCCTGCTCCAACTAGAGCTATTTTTTTTCTTGCTGTCATTTCTTACGGTAAATAAGTTAATATTTGTGCAAAAACTTCTTCTTCATTTTTGCTGCCATCAATAATTTTGATACGATCATTTTGACTGGCTAAATCTAAAAATCCATCACGAACTTTTTGATGAAAATCAATGGCGAAATTTTCATATTTATTATTGTCGCTTCTGTTTGAAATTCTTTCAAATGCTAATGTAACATCGACGTCAATTAGGAACGTTATGTCGGGTACAAAATTGTTAATCGTTTGTTCTTTGATATTGTCAATTAAGTCTAAATCAACACTCATCGCGTAGCCTTGGTAAGCATAGGTTGAATCGAAGAAGCGATCCGATATTACAATTTGACCTTTATCTAACGCTGGTTTAATTAATTTTGTTACATGTTCATTTCGGGCAGCAAAATTTAGTAAAACTTCGGTTTTATCGTCTAGATCTTGATGAATTAAAATTTCTCTAATAGTTTCAGCTTCTTTAGTGCCACCTGGTTCTCTAGTTAAAACAACATCTTTATTTTCATTTAAAAAATATTGATGTAGTTTCTTGCTTTGAGTTGATTTACCGCAACCTTCTATTCCTTCAAATGTAATAAATTTCATAAATGAATATCTTAATTACTGGCGCAACTAGTGGAATTGGCAAAGAATTAGCAAAAATATATGCCAATGAATTTAATTCTTTATTTTTAACTGGAAGAGACGAAAAACGCCTACAAGAAGTTAAAAAAATATGCCAAAATCTAGGTGCTGATGTTGAGACTGAAATTATTGATATTGCCGACGAGTTAGCAACAAAAAAATGGATAAAAAATATTTCTAAGAACCATAATATTGATCTGGTAATTGCTAATGCGGGAATTTCCGCTGGCACCGAAGGAGGACCAGAAAGTTTTGACCAAGTTAAGAAGATTTTTGATACCAATATTCAAGGAGTGTTAAACACAATACAGCCGTTAATTGAAATAATGAAAAAACAAAAATCCGGACAAATTGCTATTATGAGCTCTCTGGCTGGTTTTAGAGGATTGCCAAGTTCGCCCGCTTACTCAGCAAGTAAATCCTGTGTTCGAGTTTACGGCGAAGGGCTGCGCGGTAATTTACATAACTTTGGCATCAAAGTAAATGTAATCTGCCCGGGATATGTAAAAACACCAATGACCGACGCCAATAAATTCCCAATGCCATTTTTAATGCCAGTTGAAAAGGCCGCAAAAATCATCAAAACCGGCTTGGATAAAAACAAATCTCGAATTGCTTTTCCTTTTACCTTTTATTTTGTTGTTTGGCTAGCTACGTTATTGAGCAACACAATCATTGATCCAATTTTTAGAAAATTACCAGGGAAGTCCTCTTTATGACGAAAAAACGAACCAATTTTGGACTACAGCCTCTCGAAAAAAATTTAGATAACGTATTAAAGCCAATATTTGATGGCTCAAGAAAGGAATTTGCTTTAGTTAATAATTTATCCAAAAACTGGGAAGATGTTATTGGTAAAAAATACTCCAAATTTTGCTATCCAAAGTCTGTCACTTTTCCCAAGAAAAAACATGCCAAACCAAAACTGACAATTGGGGTCTATAATCCGAGTGTCGGGTTTTTCTTAGAACAAAATACGGAAATTATTTTAGAAAGAATTGCCAGTTTTTATGGTTTTAGATCGATTGAAAGAATAATTATCAAGCAAGAACCGAAAGAGCTTGAGGTAAGGGTAGATATTGATCAGATTACAATACCCAAGAAGAAACAAGAGTTTTTGGATAATACGCTAAAAGGCGTTGAGGATAAAGAGTTAGCAAAAATTTTAGAAAGGCTAGGTAAAGTTGTTTTTTCTTAAATAGCATTAAACTATTAGGGTGGGGTTGCGACCTCAGTAACGTAGTAGAATTAAGACGCGATTTATCGACACAAAAAAGGGTGAGATCTTTGATCTCACCCTTTTGGAGTACAACAATAATCCGAAAAATTTTATGCTGATTTTTGCTCTTCTGATTTTTTATCCTGCCCTGATTCTGATGCACCTTCCGCGCCTTCTGCTGGATTTTCTTCAGATGATTTACCTCTACCAGTTATGCTGGCAATTAAGAAAGGTCCATTTTTAGAGAATTTAACACCGCTTGGTAACTTTACATCTTTAGAAGTTATTTTACTTCCTAGATGAAGTTTTGAAGCATCGATTTCGATTTGATGAGGAATGACTGATTCGCTATCACAAATTATTTCCACTCTTCTAAGAACGGTATTTAAGAAGCCACCTTTTTTAAATCCTGGTGATTTATCTTTTCCAATGAATGTTAATCTTGGTTTTGCTTTAATGTTTTTACCGTCATCGCAATTAAAAAAATCAACATGAACTGGACGATCCGTTACCGGATCAAGATCGATTTTGTGAGCGATGGCCTTTGTTTTTTTGCCGTCAACTTCAATTTCAACTACTGTTGTTAAGGCAACGGTTTTTGAATATAGCGTTTCAAAATCTTTGAGGTTGATAGCAACATTTTGATTTTCTTTTGCACCGTAAATGATAGCAGGTATTAGACCTTCTCTTTTTATTTTCTTAACAGCTTGAGATCCGACATTATCTCTTTTCTTAGCTTTTAAAATTGTAGACATTTTATGTTTATTGTTAATTATCCATATAAAGGGGGTGGCAAGATAGTGTTCTTGTTTAAAATATCAAGTATTTTTTGACTATAGAGCCTTTATTTCCTTGATAACTTCGCCAACGTGACCTTTAACTTTAACTGAGCGCCATATTTTAGCTACTTTACCCACTTTATCAATCAGGAAAGTGCTTCTATCAATGCCCATATATTTTTTGCCAAACATTGATTTTTGTTTTATCACTTCATACTGATTGCAAAGCTCAGCTTCTGAGTCAACTAAGAGATCAAATTTAAGATTAAATTTGCTGATAAAATTACAATGGCTTTTGGCGCTATCTTTTGATACTCCCAGGATAACAGTATCAAGTTTTTCAAATTCTTTTATTTTATTGTTAAAGTCTTGAGCTTCAATTGAGCAACCTGGCGTGTTATCTTTTGGGTAGAAATATAGTACAACATTTTTACCTTTAAGGTCTATGAGAGATATTTCTTCTCCATTAGAATTTTTTAGTGCAAACAATGGAGCTTTATTTCCTACTTCAATAGTCATTATTTTGTTTCTAGCGGTTTAATTTGTGAAATAATATCGTTAAATTGTGATTGGCTGCAAAGGCCTAGAAGTACAACGTCACGAGGTTTAATTTCTTTCATATTCCAATGCGTTTTATCTCTGATTGAATCGATCATTTTATCCGTTGTACCAACAAGTTTCTTGATTTGAGAGTTGGAAATTTCTGGATAATATTTTAATAAATATGCAATTCCATCTGGCTTGTCTTGGCGACGTGCGATTGGAGTATATTTGGAATTTTTAGATCTATCTTTAATCTCGCTTGCTGCGTTTTTATTGATGATCAAGTTTGATTTTTTATCGGCTTCGCATCTTTTGATTTCCGCTTCTGTTAATTGACCCGAAAAAATTGGATTTTGGCCGATAATTCCAGCAGCAACATCACCATCAGCGATGCCTTGAACTTCTAGTTCGTGAAGACCACAAAATTTGGCGATTTGTAAAAATGTAAGTGAAGTATTATCAACTAACCATACGGCGGTCGCTTTGCGCATTAAAGGTAATTCTTGTGCCATTATTTAAATGAAAAAATTAAGGAAAAATTAAATATGGGGCTTATAATAAAGCTTTTATAACTTTAAAATCAAGCAATTATAACAATGTTATTAGTTATCTCCCCCGCTAAATCTTTGGATTTAACCACGACATTTAATCTTCAAAGCTATTCTACACCGGAATTTGATAATGACGTCAAAAAAATTACAAAGAATCTATCTAAATTAAAGGCATCAGACTTTGAAACGTTAATGAAAATTAGCCCAAAATTGGCTGAGCTTAATTTTAAGCGTTATCAGGATTTTAATGATGAATTTAACGCCGGCAATTCTCGACAAGCACTTTTAGCATTTGATGGAGATGTTTATCAGGGAATTGATAAGCAAAATTATGATGAAGATGACTTTGCATTTGCGCAAAAAACTTTAAGAATTTTATCTGGACTTTACGGTTTGTTAAAACCGCTTGATCTTATTCAGCCTTATAGGCTAGAGATGGGAACTAGTTTGAGCAAGGTGAAGTCTCTTGAGCCTTTAGGAAAGAACTTGTATGAATTTTGGGGAGATAAAATAACCAATAAGATTAATGAAATTAATGATGATTATTTGATTAATCTGGCATCTGGCGAGTATTTTGATGTTATTAAACCAAAAAAGCTAAATAAAAAGATTATTACCATTTCTTTTAAAGAAAATAAAAATGGCGCTTTAAAAGTGATCGGTATTTCTTCTAAAAGAGCTCGTGGTTTGATGACTAATTTTGTAATCAAAAATAAACTAACACACCCGGAAGACCTAAAAAGATTTAATGAACAAAACTATAAGTTTGATCAGAGTTTGTCAGACGATAGTCACTATATTTTTGTGAGATAGGGCGCCATTAACGTGAGGATAAAGATGCCACTCTGATCCTGCTCAGTTATAAGCCTTATCTGGGTACCAATTTTGAGAGATATAATTTATGAAAATTCAAGAATTTTACGACAAGTCCACAGGGACATTTAGTTATTTAGTTATTTGTGATAATAGTAACAAGGTCGCCATCATTGACTCTGTTGCCGATATTGATGTTGCTGCAGCTAAGATATCTTACGACTTTGCGGATATATTAATTTCTTATATTACGGAACATAATCTTGAGTTGGAATGGATTTTGGAAACTCATATTCACGCTGACCATTTAACCGCAGCTAATTATATTAAGGATAAAATAGGCGGAAAGATTGCGGTTAATGAGAATTTCACAAAAATTAAAGAGTTTTGGTCGGGGTTCTTTGATATTTCTGTAAAAGAAGACGCATTTGATTATTTTTTAAAAGATGGAGAGACTATTCATATCGGAAAGATTGACATAAAAATTATCTTAACTCCAGGTCATACTCCGGCTTGTTCTTCTTTCATTATTGGCGATAATGTTTTTGTGGGAGATGTATTATTAGATCCATCAATTGGTTGTGCTCGATGTGATTTTCCTGGTGGAAGTGCTGAGGATTTATATCATTCTGTGCAAAAAATTTACGCTTTGGGAGATGATATTAATGTTTATGTATGTCATGATTATCCTGAAGTTGAGGGAAAACAGCGAAGCAATGCTAAGGTGAGAGATCATAAGGAAAAGAATGTCATGATTGCAGCCAATATTAGTAAACAAGATTTTATTGAAAAAAGACAAAAAAGAGACTCAACTATGGCTGTTCCTAGACTGCTTTTACCGTCAATTCAGGTCAATATTAATGCTGGTTTTGTTGATAAATTTATAAAATTACCCGTCAATAAACTTTAAATCATGAAGTCCTACAAACAATTTATGCTTCATCTGCTTGAAGAAGTTGACAGCACCAATTCTTATGCTTTTTCATTAGCCAAAAACAATAATGCTTTCGATCGAGAGGTGGTCATTGCTAATCGCCAATATTTAGGACGTGGCAGGATAAATAGAAAATGGGAAAGTATGGATGGGAATTTATTTTGTTCGATCATCATCAAACCCAACATTATTAAAATACCTTCCAGCCAAGCTCATAGATTATCATTTTTTGCTATTTTAGCTCTAAAAAATGCGATTTTGGCGCTCAATGACGATGACAATAACCAGATTCAACTAAAATGGCCTAACGATTTATTAATTAACGGCAAGAAAGTTGCCGGCATATTGTTAGAAAGCTCGCTTTCTAATGATCACATTGATTTTGCAATCATTGGTGTTGGGGTTAATATTATTAAATACCCAAACAATATGCTGTTTGAGGCAACATCGCTTTTAGATGAAAAAATTATGATAGATCGGGATGGTGTTTTAGAAAAATTTCTTGATGAGTTTGAACAATTATATGTCCTCATCGAACAATTTGGTCTTGATAAAGCGTTTGCGAATATTAAAAGAGCTTTAGTCAAGAATGCCTATAAATTAGGTGAAAAGATTGAAGTTAATCTAGGCACTAAAAAAATTTCAGGTATTTTTGAAGATATTGATAAAAATGGCAGTATGATTTTACTTCAAGGTAGTAACAAATTAGTTATTCACTTTGGTGATGTTTGTTAATAAACGCTAAGAAATCTAGCCTTAGCGTTTACTTCATTTTTCTTTGATCCAACTCGAATGTATCGTGCAATACTCTAACCGCTAATTCTGCATATTCTTTTGGAATGAGGGTTGAAATTTTGATTTCAGAGGTTGAGATTAAGAGCATATTGATGTTTTTTTCAGCTAAAGCTGAAAACATTTTATGCGCAATACCCACATTACTAGTCATGCCAACACCGATGGCTGATATTTTGGCAATGTTGTCATCCATTTTTAAACTTTCATACTTAACTTTGTCTTTTACCTCTTCAATCGCCTCTTTCACTCTTGCTAGATCGTCTTTTGATGTGGTAAATGTCATATCAATCCTTTTACCATCAAAGCTGATATTTTGCACAATCATGTCAACATTGATTTGTCTTTGCGCCAAGGCACCAAAAATTGTTGCCGAAAGTCCTGGGTGATCGATCATTTTTTCCAGGGTGACGCGCACTTCATTTTTGGCACAGCTAATTCCGGTAATGATTCTTCTTTCCATAATGTCCTCATTATTATTTACTAAAACAGTGCCAGAATCTTCTGTCACATCTTCAAATGTTGATAATACTCTTAATCTTACATTGTTGGCCATGGCTGTTGATACAGATCTGGTTTGCAAAACTTTCGATCCACTATATGCCATTTCTAGCATTTCTTCGTACGTGACTTTTCTTAGGCGACGAGCTTTGTCGGTAATTCTTGGATCCGTTGTGTAAACGCCATCGACGTCAGTGTAAATATCGCAACGATCTGCCCCTGTGGCAGCGGCGATTGCCACAGCTGACGTATCGGAGCCGCCCCTTCCGAGCGTACTGATTCTATTGCTTGTTGGATTGATCCCTTGAAAACCGGCAACGATTAGTACATCATATTGCTCTAAACTTTCTTTTAAGAATTTACCATCAATTTTTTCAATTACCGCTTTGCTTGGAGCATCGTCAGAGGTGATAACGGGAATTTGCCATCCTAAGAATGATCTTGCTTTAAAACCAAGAGATTGCATCTCTAATGCTAAAAGCCCCGATGTCACTTGTTCACCACTTGAAACAATTGCGTCATATTCTGTTAGCGCTTCGTCTTTTTTAAGATCGGACACTTCATTGCAATATTCAACCAATTTATTGGTAACGCCAGACATTGCCGAAACAACTACAATCACCTTATTTTTTTGATCTATTTCAGCTTTAACTTTTTTGGCAACATTTTTAATACGGTCAATATCTCCAACCGAGGTACCACCGAATTTCTGTACTATTAACATGGGATTTATTTATTAAATTCGAGGGCGTAAATTATGGTGTTAATTTATTTAAATCTCAAGCCCTTTGATAGCGGATAGCTATTTTGCAACCCAATTAGAGTCTATTTTAAACAATAAATATCTACCATTGATTCACTAATTTGCTCTGGATTTGGCTTTACATCAAACTCTTTGGAGCTGTATGAATAAATTGGTATTGATTCTAATAAAGCGGAAGCAATGATTGAATTTACTGGGGTTGCTTGTTTTCCAAAATTAATAGTATTTCCTTGCGTGATACCAACCAAAAAGCCGCTTTCATTAAAAATTGGTGCCCCCATATCATCAATTGAGATTGTTCTGCCTTGTATCGTGAGGAGGGATTGTTTTTGGCCTACAAAGCTGGTTCTTCCACGACCTATTTTAAATCGTGATGATTTTGGGTTGGCACTAACATAGGCGGGGAAAAATACATTTTTTGAAGGTTCTATGGCATAGTAGCTAATATAAGCGTGGCTGCTTTGTTTTTGGTTTGTTCTTAAGAATGCAACATCGCCGCTATTATCGGATAGGTGAGCGATCATCTGAGCCCTGTATCTCTTCTTATTTAGTAACACTTCCATTCCTGAACAATTTTTAACAACGTGATAATTTGTCATGACTGTATCTTCATTTACAAATACTCCCGTACCAAATTGGAAGCTGGGATCGTTAGCGCAGAATATTTTAGCACCAAAATTTTTGTAAAATCCCGGGTTATTTGTGAGATTTAATGCGTTGTCTTTGATGGAATAGAGTCTGATATTGTGTTTTGTTGCGAGTGATTTAATCGTGCTAATTGAGGTGGCCATTGTCATATGACCTTTGCTGGATTGCTGTTCTTTATTGCCACCCCATAATATGCCAATCACGTAGCCTTTTTGATTGTAAATCGGTGATCCGCTATTTCCCGGTCTGGAATCTTGAGAATAGAATTCTGTTGTGTAAATTCCTGGGTGATATGTGATGACTTTGGATGCTAATAGTGCGTTTTTATTTTTAGCTATTAATAGTTTTTGATCTTCTTGGAGATTGTTATTTTCAACAATAGCAAAATATTTATTTTTCACTTTTGATCGCAAGAATGTTATAAATCCTTTTGATTGATCGAGAATTTTAATAATTGTTGTGTCAAAAATCTTATTTTTGCCATTTTCTTTTTTCACTGCTCTGATTGATCTACAGCTATTATTAATTGCCGCCGTTGTAACAATATCGGATTCATTAATAAATATTCCTCTTGTTTTGATGTAATTGTACCCTGTTTTTTCATCGAATATCACCTCTTTTTCTTCAACCTTGTGTAAATTGCACACTAAATATCCAAACTGGTTGGCTATGAATATTGCTATTGGAATCGAAATGATAATTGTGATGATAATTTTGGGCTCGGG
>JADHOZ010000032.1 GCA_016778745.1 Rickettsiales bacterium | reverse complement strand
GCAACGCGTGGTTCATAGCCCATATCGCTAACTTTTTTTGCAGTTTGAGTAGCTATATTGACTAAATGGTCTGAAGAAGAAAGTTCTGAACATGCTGTATCGGCAATAAAAATATTTTTACCTTTTGATATTACCATTGAAAGGCCCATGGTGATGTGGTCTTTTTTATTTTTCAAAACTTTACTAACATCATTTAGTGATTTCTGATATCCTCTAGTGAGGCCTGTAACTAATGCATCTCCTTTGCCGCATGCTAACATCGAAGCTGCAAAAATATTGCGATCAGTTTTTACCATTCTTTCACAATCTGAGTATAGGGCACCTTCTCTTTGTAGTTGTTTATACAAATAATCGGCATATTTATTATTTTCTTTTGAAATCGCAGCATTGCAGATTTCGATTCCTTGTGCCTCGATTCCAGCTTGTTCAAGATTTTCTTTAATTATTTTTTCTTTGCCAATTAAAATTGGTTTACCATAGCCGTGATCGCGCCACATTGCAGCAACGCGGATTATATTTTCTTGTTCACCTTCAGCGAATATTACTTCTCTTGGAGATCTCTCTAATTCTTCAAATATAGCTCCTAAGCTATTTACTGAAGGATCTTTTCTTGCTTTTAGCTCTTTAGTATATTCGTCCCAATTTTTTATTGGCTTTTTAGCAACGCCACTTTTGACAGCTGCCTTAGCAACTGCTACAGGGATAGTATGAATTAACCTTGCATCAAATGGGGTGGGGATAATGTAATTTGCTCCAAATTTCATTTCTTTGCCGCCATAAGCTTTTATTACCTCATGAGGAACGTGCTCTCTTGCAAGTTTGGCTAATGCTTCAGCAGCAGCAATTTTCATTTCTTCATTAATTGTTGAGGCTCTGACATCTAAGGCACCTCTGAAGATGTATGGGAAGCCCATTACATTGTTAACTTGGTTTTCATAGTCACTTCTTCCGGTTCCAATAATTGCGTCACTGCGAACAGATTTTACGTCGTCTGGAGTGATTTCTGGATCTGGGTTAGCCATGGCAAAGATAACTGGGTTTTTAGCCATTGATTTAACCATTTTTTTAGATACGGCACCTTTTACTGATAGTCCTAGGAATACGTCTGCATTTTTCATTGCATCTTCAAGAGAGCGATCTGTAGTTTTGGAGGCGTGTTTTTCTTTTAGGTCGTTCATGCCTTCGTTTCTTCCTTTGTAGATAACACCTTTTCGATCACATAATCTGGCATTGTCTTTAGGTAGGCCCATTTCTTTAAGAAGTTCTAAGCAAGCAATTCCTGCGGCTCCCGCGCCATTTACAACTACTTTAATTTCGGTAATCTTTTTCTTGGCAATGTGTAGAGCATTAATGATTCCGGCAGCGCAGATGATTGCGGTACCGTGTTGGTCGTCGTGAAATACTGGGATATCCATTATTTCGCGAAGTCTTTTTTCTATTTCAAAACATTCTGGAGCTCCAATATCTTCTAGATTAATTCCACCCCATGTTGGACCGAGGTATTTTACGGCGTTAATAAATTCTTCTACGTCAGTTGTGTCTACCTCGATGTCTACTGAGTCAATATCGGCGAATCGTTTGAATAATACCGATTTTCCTTCCATTACTGGCTTACTTGCAGCGGCGCCAAGATTGCCAAGGCCCAAAACGGCAGTACCATTTGAAATAACAGCGACGTAGTTTCCTTTTGCTGTGTAGTCGTAAGAAGTTTCTTTGTTTTTACTAATTTCAATACATGGATGTGCGACTCCTGGAGAGTATGCTAGTGCTAGATCTCTTTGAGTATTAAGAGGTTTGGTTGGTTCAAGGGCAACTTTACCCGGTTTGCCTTTGGAATGAAAGTCTAGAGCTTCTTGGATTTTTGAATCTTGTTTTGAGATTTTTTTTGACACTTTGCTATTTTTAAATTGTTGATATTTTCAGTCAATTGGCTGTATAACATGGAAATTTAATTGATTTTTTAATAAAGTCAAAGTTTATAAAGTGAAATTATAAGGTGAAATTATAAGGTGAAAAAATTATTAACGACTTTTTTTAAAAAAGTTGAATATATCAGAGATATTTCTTTTTTAGTCATACATCATACTGAAGCTAAAACAGTGAGTGAAGCTAAAGATTTATACGACAAATATGAAGTTAGTGTGCATTATTTGATTGATGAGTCAGGTGATATTTATTCTTTGGTTGATGAGAGAGATATCGCATATCATGCAGGCGTGAGTTACTGGAGAGGTGTTGATGGTTTAAATGCTTCTTCAATTGGTATTGAATTAATTTGTCGCGATGCGTTTAATAGTGGTTACCGTGATAAGCAGATGGATAAGTTAGTTAGGTTACTTAAAAATTTAAAATCTAAATATAATATTAAGGTAGAAAATATTGTTGGTCACAGTGACATTGCTTATTTTGAGGAGAGTGGATTGTTAGATCGCAAGCAAGATCCGTCACATTTATTTGACTGGAATAGGTTGTTTACGGAAGAATTATCAATTGATCCCAAGGTTTTTGATGATTTGGTGGACCTTGTTGGTGCATTTTCGTATGGTGTCAAGGATGAGAGGATTTTGGCTTTCAAGAAGCGACTAAAAGAATTTGGGTACAAGGTTGAAAATATTAATGACACCTTTGATGATGAGATGAAGGGTTTGCTTGGGGTTTTTGAACGAAGATTTGTTAGAATGTCTTAGCGATTGTTAAAGTTGTAATTTTTTTTGGGTTTTGTTTTCTTAAAGTCTTACTTAGTTCATTTAGAGTTGCATTTGTTGTGGTTACGTCATCTACTAATAATATTGATTTATTTTTTATTAGGTGATTTAACGTTGGGTTGGTAGTGAAGGCTTTGCTGAGATTTTTTTGTCTTTGTGATCGCGTCAGTTTTGTTTGGGGTTTGGTATTTATTACTTTTATTAATAGATTTGGATAAAAATTATTATGTTTAGTGAGTCTGCAGATGTTTTTTGCTAATAAAGCTGGGGGATTAAATTTTCTTTTCATGAGTTGTTTTTTGTGAGTTGGGGTGCAGGTGATGATGTCAAAATTTTGGAAATCTAGGTTAGAGTTTTTTATTAATATGTTTGCTAGTTTTTTTGCAAGATATTGTTTGTCTTGATATTTGAGTTTTTTAATTACTGCTTTAATTGTGTAATTGTAGCGAAAGATACTGATATTTTGATCGAATTTAGGTTTTGTTTTGCTACATTTGGCACAAATTGAGTGTAGATTTTCAAATTCTAGTGGGTAGGAGCATATTTGGCATTTGGGGTTGGTGATGAATTGTAATTTTGACCAGCAACTTAGGCAAAAAAATGATTGAGGATTGATGATTTTGTTGCAATTGACGCAGCTATTTGGGAAGATGACGTTTTTTAATGTGGTAATTAACTTCATTTATTTGTGGTGGATACAATTTTTGATCGAAAATTATTAAAACAAAATCGGGCTCGGGCTTTAAAAAATTATGCTAATCATAATTTCTTGGTGCATGAAATTGCAAATAGAATTATTGACAATATTAATCATTTGGATTTACAACTTGTTGATGTGTTGGAGTTAGGGGCGATGGATGGTTATTTGAGTAATAATATTGTTGCAAACAATAAGATTATTGCTGATGAAGATGAAATGCACTTTGAAGAAAATTCTTTTGACGTAATTGTGAGTAATTTGAACTTACATTTCATTAATGACATTCCAGCTTTTTTGATGGATGTGAAGAGAATTTTGAAAAAAGACGGAATTTTTATTGCTAGTTTTTTTGGTGAAGAAAATTTAAATGAATTAGCGCATGTGTTGCATTTGGTGCAAAATGAACGATTTGGTGGTGTGTCGCCAATGATGCCGCCAACTATTGATGTAAAAACAGCAGCAATGCTATTGCAAAAAGCAGGTTTTGAAAATCCGATATCTGATTTTGATAAGATTGAAGTGCTTTACTCGCAAATATCCAATTTATTTAAAGACATTAAGAATATGGGGCAGGGCAATATTTTGCAAGCAAGGTCAAAGCGGTTTTTTACAAGAGGATTCTTGCAGGAAATTTGCAAAAAATATTTTGATGAATATTCTGACTCCTCCAAAAAGGTGAAGGCAACCTTTGAGGTTGTAACAATTATGGGAAAAAAGACAAAATGAAAAAACTACACATGAAAACTTATGGCTGTCAGATGAATGTTTACGATTCGGATCGTATGCAGGATTTGATGGAAGCTCTAGGGTATGAGTCAGTTGACGAACCGCATGGCGCAGACATGGTGATTATTAATACGTGCCACATTCGTGAGAAGGCGAGTGAAAAGTTATTCTCTGATCTTGGTAGAATTAGACCACACAAAGAAAAGAAAAAAGAAGCGGGCGAGCAAATGATTGTTGCTGTTGCTGGTTGTGTTGCGCAAGCAGAAGGGGAAGAAATTTTTAGAAGGTCAAATGTGGTAGATATTATTGTTGGGCCGGAAAGTTATCAGACTTTGCCTGATTTGGTTGGGAAGGTGATTCGTGATAAGACAAAACAGATTAATTTGGATTTTGTGCCGGATAATAAGTTTGACGTATTAAGAGAGGTTACTGAAGGAAAAAGCGCCGCGATGGGGGTGCATAAAAAATCTCCTAGTTCGTTTGTGACAGTGCAGGAGGGGTGTGATAAATTCTGTACTTTTTGTGTGGTGCCTTACACGCGCGGAGCGGAATATTCTCGCAAAGTCGGGGATATTTTAGATGACTGTAAGAGACTTGTTGATCAAGGGGTGAAGGAAATTTATCTTTTAGGGCAAAATGTTAATGCTTATCATGGTTTAGATGACAAAGGAAATAGCTCTTCCTTGGCTAAATTAATTGAAGAAGTAGCAAAAATTGATGCGGTTGAAAGGGTGCGCTACACAACGTCGCATCCGCGTGACATGGATGAGGATTTAATTAAAGCGCATGGTGACGTTGAAAAATTAATGCCATTTTTGCATTTGCCGGTTCAGGCTGGATCGAATAATGTCTTAAAAATGATGAATCGCAAGCACACGCGCCAGGATTATTACAAGATTATTGATAAATTACGTGCAGCAAGGCCAGATATTGGTTTGTCGTCAGACTTTATTGTTGGCTTTCCCGGTGAAACGGATAAGGATTTTGAAGATACCTTAAAATTAGTTGAAGATATTGGGTTTGCGCAATGTTATTCATTTAAATATTCTCCGCGTCCGGGTACACCAGCACACGATAATGTGAAGCAGGTGGAAGAACATGTAAAAGATGAAAGATTGCAGCGTTTGCAGAAGCTTTTAACTGAGCAGCAAATTATTTTTAATAAGAAGTTTGAAAAACAAATAATGCCGGTTTTATTTGAAAGAAAAGCGCCAAAATCAAATAAAAAACAAGTTAGTGAAAAATTACAGCTTTGGGGAAAAAGCCCGTGGTTGCAGTCAGTTATTGTTGATATTGAAAATGAGGCTGACGCTGTGAAATTATCGGGTAAGATTTTTAATGTTGAAATTTTACATTCCAGACCAAGTAGTTTAATTGGAAAATTGGTGGCGTAAATACCAAAAATTGCCAAAAATGTGTGGCTAAAAATTCTCTCTTAATATTCTTGTCGTTTTTTATTTCATCTTTAAGTGCTACCGCTTTGGAGCCTTTATTTAAGCGCCTTAATTTCTTGCAGGTACCTGCAAGACTTTGTTATTTTTACTCTGTTTGAAACTTTTTTCTCAATTCTTCCAACATCACTTTAACCATTTTTTCTAGATCAAATTCATGATTCCAATTCCATTGTTTTCTTGCTTCAGAATCGTCAATTGATTTTGGCCAGCTGTCAGCAATTTTTTGCCTGAAATCGGGTTTGTATTCAATTGTAAAATCAGGAATGTGTTTTTTGATTTCGTTGGCGATTTCTTCGCAAGTAAAACTCATGGCAGCGAAGTTAAAATCGCAGTGATTTTTTAGTTTTGAAAAATCTGCTTTGGCTAATTGAATGGTTCCTCTAATTGCATCATCCATGAACATCATTGGCATTTTTGTGTCGTGCCTTAAGAAGCACGTGTAGTGTTTGTTTTTTAGAGCTTCGTAAAATATTTCTACGGCGTAATCTGTGGTTCCGCCACCAGGGAGTGTTTTGTGGCTTATTAGACCGGGATATCTGATTCCTCGAATGTCGAGGTTAAATTTATTAACGTAATATTCGCAAAGTAATTCTCCAGCAACTTTGGTTACGCCGTACATTGTTTTTGGCAATAAAATAGTTTGTTGCGGAGTATTGTCTCGTGGGGTTTCTGGTCCAAATGCTGCAATGGAGCTTGGGCAAATAATTTGTTTTAAGTTTAAATCTTTGGCAATTTCTAACACATTGTGTAAGCCATTCATGTTAATGTCCCAGCATAATTGTGGGTTTTTTTCGCCAGCAGCCGACAAGATTGCAGCTAAATGGTAAATGACATCAATATTGTGTTTTTTAACGACCGCTTCTAACTTCGCTTTATCTAAAACATTAGCTTGTTCGTAAGGAAAGAATTCTTCGCCAACATCATTTATTTCTTTAATGTCAGAGGTTACGACATTTTGAGCGCCGTAAATTTTTTTTAGCGCAAAAGTTAGTTCCGAGCCTATTTGCCCTAATGCTCCAGTGACAAGAATTTTCATTTATTTTAAGAATAAAGAATTAATAAATAGGGAATTCTTCGCAAAGTTGTTTGATTTTTGCTTTTACTTCTTGTTCAAATGCAGCATTTCCTTCTTCGCCATTTTTAACGAATCCCTCAAGGACGTCGCAAATGTAATTACCGATTTGTTCAAATTCTTTTTCTTTGAAACCTCTAGTTGTTCCAGCCGATGTTCCAAAACGAAGACCTGAAGTGACAAAAGGACTTCTTGGGTCATTTGGAATAGCATTTTTATTACAAGTTAAGCCAGCTCTTTCTAAAACTTTTTCTGCTTCTTTGCCTGTTAAGGTTTCAAGTGGTGTGAGATCAACTACCATTAGGTGACAATCCGTACCATCAGTTGTGATTTTTAGACCTCTTTTTACCAAAACGTCTGATAAAATTTTGGCGTTTTTAACAACTTGTTTAATGTAGTCTTTAAATTCTGGTTGTAATGCTTCACCAAAGGCTACGGCTTTAGCAGCGATTACATGCATTAGCGGTCCACCTTGTAAACCAGGAAATACTGCGGAATTAATTTTTTTCGCTAATTCTTCATTGTTAGTTAGGATGATTCCACCGCGTGGTCCCCTTAAAGTTTTGTGAGTTGTTGATGTGACAATATCAGCAATTCCGACAGGAGATGGATACTCGCCAGCTGCTACTAAACCAGCAATGTGAGCCATGTCAACCATTAACAAAGCACCAACTTTGTCAGCGATTTCTCTAAACCTTTTCCAATCAACTATTCTTGGGTAAGAAGAGATGCCGGCAATGATTAATTTTGGTTTATGTTCAAGGGCTAATTTTTCAGCTTGGTCGTAATCGATCAGACCATCATCTTCTTTAATGCCATATTGGACAGAATTAAGCCACATGCCTGAAATTGTTCTTTGAGCGCCATGAGTAAGGTGCCCACCTGCTGCTAGACTCATGCCAAGGATTGTGTCTCCCGGATTTAAAAGCGCTACGTAAACTGATAAATTGGCACTAGCACCAGAGTGTGGTTGCACATTAGCGAAATTTGCGCCGTAAAGTTTACATATTCTGTCAATGGCAATTTGCTCTATGTCGTCACTAAATTCGCAGCCGCCGTAATATCTTTTTTTAGGGTAGCCTTCCGCATATTTATTAGTAAAAATTGATCCTTGCGCTTCTAAAACTGCTTTGGAGACGATATTTTCTGAGGCGATAAGTTCAACTTGATATTTTTGGCGGTTAGTTTCGCCGTTAATTGCTTTAGAAATTTCTGGATCTGAATTTTGTAAATTGCCTGTGAAAAAAGTCATAATGTCAATTAAGATTAATTATTAATAATTAAGGTGTTTGTTTAGGTGTTAGGATAATATTTGACAAGTTTTTAGTTTTATAAACCAAATTTGTTAAATTGTAATTTTTCTTCTAGTTTATAGATAAAATTACTGCTTAAGCCTTCGGCTAAGTTAGACTTTGAAGATAAAATTCCTTTTAAAAAACCTTTCTTGGAAGTTATTTCTTTAATTTCAATTTCATTGCCAAATTTTTCTTTCATTTTTGATCGCATATCAGCAATGTCGTCAATTAGACCAAGTTTTTTAGCATCTTTTCCTGACCAAAAAGCGCCAGTGAATAATTTTTCTTCTTTTTCTTTTAATTTACCTTTTCTTCTTTGTGAAACTAAATCTTTAAAGCTTTCAAAAATAGACTTTTGAGCATTTTTGAGAATTTCAATATTTTCTTCTTGTTCAGGCATAAAAGGGTCAAGAATAGCTTTGTTTTTACCTTCGGTGTAAACCCTTCTTTCAACGCCAATTTTTTTGATTAATTCAACAAAACCAAATCCTGAAAATATTACACCAATACTACCAATTAAAGATGAATTATGGGCGTAAATTTCATCTCCACTAAGTAACAGCCAATATCCACCAGATGCGGCTAAATCTTGAGCAAATGTGTAGACAGGGATTTTCTTTTCTGCCGATAATTCTCTGATGTAGTTGTAAATTAATTCTGATTGAACTGGAGAGCCTCCGGGAGAGTTAATATTAATCGCAACAGCTTTAACCTTTTTTGTTTCAAATGCTTTTTTGATTAACGGTGCCGTATTTGTGATATTTATTCCTGATTCTAACTTTGAGTCTTTACCAATAACACCAGACAAGGTGACGCAGGCTATGACTGCCTTTTTTTCTTTTTTAAAAAGTTTTTTACAAATTTTTGTAATAATTTTTGTAGTAGGGCAATTCATATTTTTTGTTATTTTAGAGTTGTCTAACATCGAATAAATGTCCTTTAATAGCTGCGGCTGCTGCCATTGCTGGGCTAACTAGATGAGTTCTGCCACCACGTCCTTGGCGACCTTCAAAGTTTCTGTTTGACGTTGAGGCGCATCTTTCACCTTCATCTAATTTATCGGCGTTCATGGCTAGGCACATTGAGCATCCCGGTTCGCGCCATTCAAATCCGGCGTCAGTAAAAATTTTATCTAATCCTTCTTTTTCCGCTTGCTCTTTTACTAATCCAGATCCTGGAACAGCGAAAGCTAGCTTGATATTATCAGCAATTTTTTTGCCTTTTACTATTTCGGCTGCGGCTCTAAAATCTTCAATACGGCCATTGGTGCATGAACCAATAAATACTTTATCGATTTGAATTTCATTTAGCGGGGTTCCAGCTTTAATTCCCATGTAGTTTAGTGATCTAGCAACGGCTTGTTGTTTACCCTTATCAGCAAAACTTTCTGGGGCAGGGACATTGGCAGAAATTGGTAATACATCTTCTGGACTTGTTCCCCAAGTGACTTGTGGTTCAATTGTTGATGCATCAATGAAAATTTCTTTGTCATATTTAGCACCATCATCTGATTTTAGAGTGCTCCAATATTTAACAGCTTTTTCAAAATCATCATCTTTTGGCGCAAGAGGGCGACCTTTTAAATAGTCAAAAGTTTTTTGATCAGGTGCAATAAGACCAGCTCTAGCCCCAGCCTCAATTGACATGTTGCAAACCGACATTCTACCTTCCATTGATAAAGCATCAATTGCACTACCACTATATTCAATGACGCATCCTGTCGCCCCTGCGGTGCCGATTTTGCCAATTACTGCTAACGTAATATCTTTTGCTGTTACGCCTTGTCCAAGTTTGCCATCAACTTTTACTAAAAAGTTTTTAGCCTTTTGTTGTACTAATGTTTGCGTTGCTAAAACATGTTCAACTTCTGATGTACCAATACCAAAAGCTAGGGCGCCAAATGCGCCGTGAGTTGAAGTGTGAGAATCACCACAAACAATTACCATTCCGGGTTGGGTTAATCCTTGTTCTGGGCCAACGATGTGTACAATTCCTTGTTTTTTATCATCTAAGTCAAAATAGGTGATGCCAAATTCTTTACAGTTTTTTTCCAATGTATCAACTTGTGTTTTTGAGGTTTGATCTTTTATTCCTGCGGTTCCGTTTCCTCTGTCAGCTGTTGTAGTTGGCACATTGTGATCCGCTACTGCTAAGTGAGCTTCGGGGCGTCTTGGTTTTCTGCTAGCCATTCTAAGGCCTTCAAAGGCTTGAGGTGAAGTTACTTCATGAATTAATTGTCTATCAACATAAATTGCGCTTGAGGCGCCATCATCATAAACTAAGTGTGAATCCCAGATTTTGTCGTAAAGAGTTTTGGCCATTGTTTAAGTTACAAGTTGAAATTTAATGTGAAAGGTCGTTATTATTTCAGTTACTAATTTTAAATTCAAGATAACATTCAAGATAAGACTTTATGGCAGGACATTCGCAGTTTGCAAATATTAAGCATCGCAAAGGTGCACAGGATAAAAAAAGAGCTAAATTATTTACTAAATTGCTTCGTGAAATTACTGTAGCAGCTAAAACTGGTCAGCCCGATCCGGCTTTTAATCCTAGGTTACGTGGCGCGATAATTGATGCTAAAACTAATAATTTACCAAAAGATAGAATTGATGCGGCCATTAAAAAAGTTGCACAAGGTAGTGACGGAGATAATTTTGAAGAAATCAGATATGAAGGTTATGGGCCAAATGGTATTGCTTTAATAGTTGAGGCCTTAACTGATAATAGAAATAGAACTGCTAGTGAAGTTAGGAGTATTTTTACAAAATCGGGTGGTGCTTTGGGTGAAACGGGGTCAGTCAATTTTATGTTTGAAAGAATTGGTTTTGTTAAATTTGCCAAGGAAGTTGATGGCGATGATAATATTTTTGAAGCTGCCTTGGAAGCCGGTGCTGAAGAAGTTGAGTCAAATGATGAAGAACATATCATTATTACTAATCCAGATGATTTTGCAGCTGTTAGAGATGCTTTAATCGAGAAATATGGCGATCCGGCGGCAGCGAAATTAGATTGGAAAGCAAAAGATTTAACAGAAATTGATGATTTGGAAAAGGCAGAAAAATTGTTAAGGACGGTTGACGCTCTTGAAGATTTAGATGATGTACAAACAGTAACAGGGAACTATTCTTTTAGCAAGGAAGTGTTAAATCAATTATAATTTATCATTAAACATTATGCAGACAGTAAAAATTACCCCCGAGTTAGTAAAAGAACATAATTTAACGCAAGGTGAGTATGAAAAGATTTTAGAAATTCTTGGCCGTGAGCCTAGTATCACTGAGTTAGGAATTATTTCGGCAATGTGGTCAGAGCATTGTTCTTACAAGTCGACAAAGAAATGGCTTAAAACGATGCATACAACGGGAGATCAAGTTATTTGTGGTCCGGGTGAAAATGCGGGTGTTATTGATATTGGTGATGGTGATGCTGTGGTATTTAAAATGGAAAGCCACAATCACCCATCTTTTATTGAACCCTATCAAGGTGCTGCTACGGGGGTAGGTGGTATTTTGCGTGACGTATTTACTATGGGTGCAAGACCTATTGCTAATATGAATGCGCTTAGATTTGGTGATATTAACCACCCAAAAACTAAATATCTAGTGAATGGAGTGGTCGCAGGAATTGGTGGATATGGGAATTGTATTGGAGTTCCCACTGTAGGTGGAGAAGTTAATTTTGACGAAAGCTATAATGGGAACATCTTAGTAAATGCAATGACTGTTGGGCTAGCGAAGAAAGATAAGATTTTTTATTCCGCTGCTACTCAAGTTGGAGCCAGTGTTGTTTATGTTGGATCTAAAACAGGGAGAGATGGCATTAATGGTGCGGTCATGGCGTCTGATGAATTTAAAGAGGGTGACGAAGATAAAAGACCAACGGTACAAGTTGGTGATCCATTTGCAGAAAAATTATTGCTTGAGGCTTGTATGGAGTTAATGCAAGAAGATGCAATTCTTTCTATTCAAGATATGGGCGCAGCTGGTTTAACCTCGTCATCGTTTGAGATGTCTGGAAAAGGTGGAACTGGCGTTGAGTTAGATCTCGAAAAAGTTCCAATGAGAGAGGAGGGAATGACGCCTTACGAAATTATGTTGTCAGAATCTCAAGAAAGAATGTTGATGGTTATTAACCAAGATAAAGAGGAAATGGCTAAAAAGATTTTCGATAAATGGGGCTTGGATTTTGCAGTTATTGGTAAAGTAACTGATACTGGTAATGTTGTTGTTAAAATGGATGGTGAAATTTATGCGCAGATTCCATCACTACCTTTATCTGAAAATGCACCAGAATATGATAGGCCTTGGGAATAGAGAATAATTATATCAAGAAAGGCAAAGTGTAGTATATAATATGACTTCATATACGAAAAACTTCAAAAAAGATTTTGATCAGACTTTAATAAAAGTTGAAAAAATTAAAGATCTTAAATCAAGAACTATTGAAGTTACTCTTGGTATAACTAATCTTTATATTGAAGACGTTTAGATAAATATGAAAACTGGCATATTTTAGCGATGAAGGTGATGCAAAATATTTTGCTTAATGATGAGTATAAAAATAATGATGATTTGATAAAAATTGATATTGATGGACTTCAACAAATTAAAGAAAAATTACTTAATTTTGCAAAAGAAAATAATGAGTTACTAATTATCCTTAACAAACAATCTTGTGATAGTTTAATTGATGTGCAGCTAGAAAATATAACTGAGATATTAAAATTGGGTTTTGATGTTGTTGAAAAAACAAAAGATATGTGTTTGATTTGTCAAAGTTATTTATTTGAAGGTAATGATGATTTATTTAAAGATTTTATGTATATGGTTGATAATATTGCTGATCTAAAACTTTTGAATAATGATTTTACTGATGAAGTTAGAAAATTAAAAGAATCTAGAAATGTGAATCAAGAATTAGCTATTGAGTTAACAAATATTCAAAAAAAGTTGGATCATTTTTGTGAACATAATTATTTTGATGAGGAATATATAACAGAGTGTTGGATCAGCGATGGCTGGAATTGAAATTAAGGTATCTAAAGCTGAGAGCTTATCATCTATTTCTTCGAGAAGTACAAAAATAGTAATTCTGGAAGTTGTTGTAATATTATGTGATTAATAATATGAGTTTATTAAATAAAATTTTGTCTTCTCTTTATTTGCAAGTTTTACTGGCTGTAATTTTAGCAATTATTTTTGGATTTATATTTCCACATCAAGCAAAAGCTATGAAACCATTGGGAGATGGTTTTATTAAGTTGATTAAAATGTGTATCCCACCGATCATTTTTTGTACAATTGTGAGTGGAATAGTTGGTGGTTCTAATTTGAGTTCAATTGGTAAGATAGGTTTTAAAACACTGATTTATTTTGAGATCTTAACAACTTTAGCTTTATTAATAGGATTGGCAGTTGCCTTTATGTTAAAGCCAGGACTAGGGATGAATATTGACCCAAACTCTATTGATTCTTCGGTTTTGGATAGTTATGTTAAACAAAAAACTGGCCTGGTTGATTTCTTTTTAAATATAATTCCAAAAACTATATTTGAAGCATTTGTTAGTGGTGAGATTTTACCAATTTTATTTGTGGCTATTCTAAGTGGTTTTGCTTTGGTAGCAGTTAAAGAAAAAGCTCAGACTTTGATTAAGGGTATTGATGAAGTTTCAGCTGTAACATTTAAAATAATCTCTTATATTATGAAATTAGCACCAATTGGTGCTTTTGGGGCTATGAGCTATACAATTGGTAAATATGGTGTTGGGTCTTTATTGCCATTAATGAAATTAATGTTGTCTTTTTATGTGACATGTATTTTCTTTGTGGTAGTAGTTTTAGGTTTAATTTTGCGTTATTTTAATATTAGTATTTTTAAGTTAATTGCTCATATTAAAGAAGAGATTTTTATTGTTATTGGCACTTCGTCATCTGAATCGGTATTACCAACATTAATGGCTAAAATGGAAAAATTTGGCTGTCCAAAACCAATTGTTGGTCTAGTAATTCCAACTGGATATTCATTTAATTTAGATGGCACTTGTATTTATTTTACGATGTCTATTTTGTTTATCGCACAAATTTTTAATATTGATTTATCCTTAATGCAGATTTTAGGTGTGATATTTGTGTTATTAATTGCTTCAAAAGGAGCTGCTGGAGTTACAGGTAGTGGTTTTATTACCTTAGCTGCTACCTTATCAGTAATTCCTGAAATCCCAGTTGCTGGATTAGCTATAATTTTAGGAGTTGATAGATTTATGTCTGAAGCTAGAGCAATTACTAATTTAATTGGCAATGCTACAGCTAGTGTTGTGATATCAAAATTGCAACAAAAAGAATCTATTACCCTTAAAACATAACTATAAAATTTACTAAAATAATATATGTCTAG
>JADHOZ010000031.1 GCA_016778745.1 Rickettsiales bacterium | reverse complement strand
TGGGTCTTTTTTGTTTTTTGTTCGATGCATGGAATCTAGATTTTTATAAACCAATATTTACCTATGGTGATGATTCTTTATTTCACTTATTTATTGTGAAATCAATTATTGATGGTGGATGGTTCTTTAGTAATGATTTTGTTGGTTTGCCACATATTGCTGGAAAGTTTTACATGCATGATTTTGCAATACATGGCGATAGTTTTAATCTTGCGCTTATTAAACTTCTATCTTGTTTCACCTCGGATGTATTTTTAGTTGTTAACTCTTACTTTCTTTTGACGTTCTTATTGATTTCTACTTCCGCTTATTGTGTGGCAAGAAGTCTGAAGATGTCACATTTTTGTGCTTTGTTAATTAGTATATTATTTGCCTTTATGCCATATCATTTATATAAGAATGTTTGGCATTTATTTTTGTCAAACTACATGGTTATTCCATTTACGATCTTAATTTCGTTATGGATCATGGAAGATAAGTTGCAAATAGTGAAGGTTAGTAAGGAAGGAAAATTTTGCCTTAGTCCAAATAGATATTTTTACCTAGCTGTTTTATTGATTGTATTTATTGCAACTAGCGGTGTGTATTATGCTTTATATTCGGCGATGATTTTTACATTTTCTTGGGTGATTTATTCGGTTCGCAAAGGAGTATTTATTAATCATCATTTATTTAGTTTTTGTATTTTAGGATCATTGATTGTTGCGGGTTTGGTGTTGTTGCATATGCCAGCTTTGATTTATTGGGCGCAAAATGGTATTAATAATTCTGTTGGTGGTAGGCATGTTGGGGGTAGTAATGTTTTTGGTTTGAATATTTCCAATTTGTTTATGCCGGCTGAAAATCATTATTGGGATTTCTTAGCTGAGGTAAGAGGAAGGTTTGATAGTTACTCAACTGAGAGAGAGACTAGATCGGAGCCTCTTGGTATTTTGGGAGCTAGTGGATTTTTATTTTTATTATTGTGGTTTTTATTTAGGGGTATTGCTCTTGGCAAATCTCGGATAATTGACAAAACTATCAAAAGATTAGGTTTAAATAATCGCGATCAGGAATTTATTTCTAACTTATCGTCGCTCAATATTTTTATTGTTTTATATGCCACTGTCGGTGGGTTCATTATTTTTGTGGCTATGGCTTTTCCGGCACTTAGAAGTCACGCGAGATTTTCAATATTTTTAGCATTTATTTCTTTGTTATTAATAGGATTTATTTTTGATAAAATCATTTTAAAAAAAGGAAAAATAGCTAAGATAGCCATAGTTATTGTGTGTATTTTGGCATTGTTTGATCAAGTTGGCAGGGTTTCAGGGCCTAGCGTGCAAGATGGTGAGATGATATATAAGTTTAATTCAGATAGAGATTTTGTTGCCACTTTAGAAAAAGAGAATGAAGGTGCAAAAATATTAATATTGCCAATTTTTGGATTTCCAGAATATAGGGAAGATAATTACAGCTCTTTGATTGGATACATCCATTCTAAAAACTTATTTTGGTCTTATCCGGTTATGGAAGGTCGAGCTTCTCATAAATGGTTAGAGAATTTATCACATAGCAACTGGGATATTTTTCTTGAATCTTTAAAAGACCAAGGTTTTGAATTAATAGTTATTAACGAAATGCAGATAGTTGACGGCTTGAAGATTGATACAAATAAGATGGTAAAAATGAAAGAAATGAAAGAGAATGTTAAGAATAATTTGAAGTTAAATAGATTCTCGCGCGATGGAAGATTTAGCGCTTATGATGTGCGATAACTATAATTGATAGTCCAAAAGGAAATCTGATATTGTTTTTTAAGAAGAATTTCTCGCAGTTAAATATTGTGTAAAAAAGGTTATTGATTGTTGAATTTGGAGTTTGGTCTTGTGCTTTAGAATTGGGAAAGATTTTGAATAGAATTCTAGAAATTAACGCGAGCGGAAACAGAAAGAAATTAAAATAGCTGATAAATTCTATTTGGTAATTGGTTTGTTTTAGAAGATTTATAATTTGTTTTTTATTGTAGCGGCGAAAATGATGTAAATTAAGATCATGTTTGCTAAATAGAAATTGAAAAGCTGGGATGGTGAGAATCAGTTTTCCGTTTTTATGTAAGTGATGATTTATTGTTTCTAGACTTTGCTGATCTTCCTTTACATGTTCTAAAACGTCAAAAAGACAGATTAGATCAAATTTTTGGTTTAGTTTTAGATCGTGTGGTAATTTTCCTTCTAAAATTTGGGCATTTGTTAGTCGTTTTTTTAATTCATTTCTTGCATATGTGTATGGTTCAACAGCGCTTAGGTTACCAAATTCTTGTAGCATTTTTGAGTTGGCTCCCGTGCCGGAACCAATTTCTAATATTGCTTTTGGAGAAGGGTGAAATCTTTTAATGATTGTCTTGATGATATTTCTTCTAGCCCTAAACCACCAATGCGATTCTTGGCATTTGAGCATGTTTTGATATTGGTTAGGATTCATTTTTTAAAATATCTCTTATCAAATAGATTGGGCGTTTTTTGCTCTCAAAGTATATTCTGCCTAGATATTCTCCCAATATTCCAATTCCCATAATTTGAATGCCACCTAAAAATAGAATTGTGACGATTATTGAACTGTATCCTGGTAGGTCTGCGCCGTAAAATATGGTTCTGGTGATAATAAAAATGGCGTAGGTGAATGAGATTGAAGAGATAATGAAACCGATGTAAGTCCAGATTCTTAGTGGTAAAGTGGAAAAGCTGGTTATGCCTTCAATAGCGAAGTTCCATAATTTCCAGTTGGAGAATTTTGTTTGGTTGGCGACTCTTTTTTGTCTGGTGAAAGGGATATATTTTGTGTTAGCGCCAATCCAAGAGAAAATTCCCTTCATGAATCTTTGGCTTTCAGGTAGTTGTTTTAGTTGGTTGATTACTTTCTTGTCTAGTAAGCGATAGTCTCCGGCGTTTTCTGGAATTTTTATGTCGGAAAATAGATTGTAGGTTTTGTAGAAGCATTTGGCAGTTATTTTCTTGAAAAAATTGTCTGAGTCACGGTTTTTTCTGATGCCAACAACCGCTTCATATCCTTCTTCCCAGCCTTTTATTAGGTCATGTATTAGGTCAATGGGGTCTTGTAGGTCAAAATCTATGATTATGGAGGCGTCATTTTGGCAATGGTCAATTCCAGCAGTGATGGCTCTTTCTTTGCCAAAGTTTCTGTTTAGGTTAATTATTTTTAGGTTTTTTTGGGTTTTGAGATGTTGTTTTAATTGTTCTAAGGTTTTATCGCTGCTGCCGTCATTGACAATGATAATTTCGAATTGGTAGTTTTTTATTTTGGAGATTTCGTTATTTATGGCATCAAAAAAACTGTTAACAGCATCTTCTTCATTGTAGCATGGAGATATTATTGAAATGGTTCTCATCTTTCTTCTAAAGCCAGACCAATATTTAGAACTGTCTGTTCGTCAAAATGTTTAGAAATTACTTGCAAACCAAGCGGTAAGTTTTTGGTATTAAAGCCAAATGGGATTGACGCAGCTGGTAAGCCAGCAAGACTTGCTGGGATTGTAAAAATGTCGTTTAAATACATTTTGACAGGATCTGTTTCGGCAATTGTTTGTGATTCTTTTATTGAAAATGCTGCACTGGGAGTGGTTGGCGTAAGAATTGCGTCTACTTCTTTGAAGGCGTTTTGGAAATCGTGTAAGATGAGATTCCTAACCTTCATTGCTTTTTTGTAGTAAGCGTCGTAATAGCCGGCAGATAAAACATAGGTTCCAGTTAGGATTCTGGTTTGAACTTCTTTGCCAAATCCTTCGGATCTGGAAAGTTCGTACATTTCATCAATGGAAATATTTTCTTTATTTGTTCTGTGACCGTATCTGACGCCATCAAATCTTGCTAGGTTTGATGAGCATTCGGCTGGTGCTAAAATGTAATAAACTGCTGGGGCATATTTGGTATGAGGTAGAGAAATTTCTACTATTTTTGCACCTTTTTTTTCGAGGAGTTTTTTGCCTTCATCCCACATTGTTACTACTTCATTATCTAGGCCATCAACGCGATATTCTTTTGGAATGCCAATTATTTTCCCTTTGATATTAGCATTAAGGAGTTTTTCAAAATCAGGGACTGGTTTGTTAATGGAGGTGGAGTCTTTATTGTCAAATCCTGAGATTATTCTTTGCAACAGGGCGGCGTCGAAGACATTTTTAGCAAAGATTCCAGCTTGATCAAGTGAGCTAGCAAAAGCGATCATGCCATATCTTGAGCAGCGACCATAGGTTGGTTTGATGCCAACAATATTGCAAAATGATGCAGGTTGTCTGATTGATCCACCAGTATCAGAACCAGTTGCACCTAGACACAAATTAGCGGCAACTGCCGCGGCTGAACCACCAGAGCTGCCGCCTGGAACTAAATCTTCGTCAGAATCATTTGCTTTGTAGGGGTTAATGACGGGGCCAAAATAGCTGTTTGTGTTGGCGGAACCCATGGCGAATTCATCCATATTTAATTTGCCAATATTGATTGAACCAGCATCGATTAATTTTTGGCTGACGGTTGATTCGTAGGGTGGGATAAAATTTTCGAGCATTTTTGAAGCCGAAGTAGTGCGGATGTTTTTGGTACAAAATAGATCCTTAATTCCCACTGGTATTCCCTCGAGGTCGCCGGCATTATTATTTGATATTTTTTCATCACTTTTTTTGGCTAGCTCAAGAGCGGCATCGAAATTTTCGGTGATGAAGCAGTTGAGATTGTGATTTGCTTTGGCATTATCAACGAAGCTTTTGGTTAATTCGACGCTAGAGAATTTTTTGTTTTTAAGGCCAGAAATTGCTTCTTTTAAAGTTAGTTTTGTTAGTTCAGACATGTTTGTTTGCTTGATATGGTAAATGTAAATTTTTTTAATTATCTCGTTATGTTTTAACTTTGCAATAACCTTAAAAAATATATTGTTAAGTTCTTGATTTTAGATGACACCCATATAAAACCTCGCTATATTTGTTTTTTGGTTCCTTGAAGTTTATTTTGGGGTGATTTTTTTAAACTTTACTTTTGTTTTTACATCAATGTCTGTGGATTTTTTAAAAAAAATTGAGCTTTTTCCTAAGACCATTGAGTTGATAGCCTTCTATAAATTTAGGATTAAAGATAATAGCGTGAAGGCGATGGTTGGAAATATTCAAGATAATTTGACTAGATTTAGTAAATATTATTTATGGTGGGTTGTAGATAGTTTATCTGGCGGTAATCCTAACTTAAATGATAGTGATGTTGGTGCTTTAGAAGAATATAAAATATTTTTTAGGGATTTGATTTCGGAAGATTCGCTTGGATTGGAGCAAAAAATAGTATCTAACTTAGGGATGTTGTCTGAGTTTGTTAGGTCAAATAAAAATGATTTGACCATTCATTGTAATGATGAGATCCAACTCAAAGAGTTAGTGAACTCTATTAATCTTGTTAAATATGATTTGGGTGATTGATGAAACCTGAACAAAATATACAAAGTATTGAAAATAGATTTAGTACGAAGGGAGAGGGGCTTTTGTATCAACGATCTTTTGACCTGTTGCGTAGATTTAATGGGGATGGGGCGGCAATAAATTGGACTGTCGCGCATCCTAATTCAGATCCGTCCAGTTGTGCGCTTAGAGTTTCTAGGTTTCAAGAAGTTCCCATCTTATTTTCTCTTGCTAATCACGATGTAAGAAAGAAGTTGCAAGATCATTTTCTTGATAAAAAACATGATGATATTGATGATAAACTACAAGCTATTTTGAATTGTTATTTACATGAAGAAACAGGTCTTTCTGGTGTGAGTGAAATTGATAGTCGGAAACTATTGTCTGATTATTTTAAGAATAAGAGTAAAGAGGATGAAAATATTAAAAAGATTTTATTTGATGAACAAGTAATAAACGAATCTCTTAGGTTGGAGGTAATGGACTTATCGGGTCATCCGGTTTTGCGAGAAGAGTTGGTTCATTATTTTAAGGGTTTGGGGGTAGAAAATGTTGGAATATCTAATGTTTTAGTTGATTTGGGGATAATGACAATATTGGAGAAAATATATAAAACTCTGAAACTTAAAGAGAGGGGAAAGAGTGTTTTGTTGCCAATACCATCTTTTGGTATGTACCATACGCAGCTTAGTAACTTAGAAATAGATATTGTTCGTCTTGAAACTACTACAAGAAATGGAAGAAAATGGAGTATAGACCCGCAACGATTGCGTGACGTTCTAGACGCAAATAGTAATATTGAAGCGATAGTTTTGAATTATCCTAATAATCCAACTGGCAAAGTTATTACTAGAGAAGAAATGGAAGAAATTTATGGTGTTTTAAAGGATTTTCCACATGTTAAAATAATAAGTGATGAAATATTTGTTGGCATGGCTTTGAGGGAAGATGTTGAAAATCTTTCTTTTGGCTCCTTCAAGGGTTTTACGGATGCGGATGGTAATATTCAAAGACCCCCAAATAAGAAATACATATTAGGTGGTATGAGTAAAATAAGGGGCCTGGGTGGTTTGAGAATTAGTTTTCTTTATTCTGATGATCTAGAAGTTCTTGCAGAGTTTCCTCTTGCTGAGATTCCTACGTGGAATTGTTTGGTTGCCGCTGCTGCATTAGAGGATAATGAAGAAAATCGTCAATATATTAATGATGTTAGAACAGAATATAGAAAGAATATTGACAAAATAAAGGAGCAAATTGGGATTGTAAATCGCGCAGCCTCGAAGCTAGATGAGGTGAAAAATCATGATTTTGTAAAAATATATGATGAACCCGAGGCTTCTACTGTGATGATGCTTGATTTTTCTGGATTAAGAGGTTTCAAAGATGGAGAAAGAATTTTGGATACTGGACATGATGTCGCAGAATTTCTTTTTGAAAAAGCTCGCGTAGCTATGGTTCCTGGGGAGTGTTTTTTTATTGATGAAAAAGAGATGGTATTGAGAATTAATTTGTCAAATCGACATAAAGACTTAGAAAGGGGTTTTGATGCTATTGGTAGCGCTATATGTAGATGTATTGAAGAAAAAAAATCGAAACACTCTGATGTGCAATCACTTTCACCCTCTCCATCACCAACACCACATTCTCCAGAATTACATATCGATCAGAATAATCTATCTTTACCGTCTGGTTCAAGTAGAGGGGGTAGTGTTTGAAAATATTGTTGTGTATAAATAGAGATATTTACGGTTGTATTGCTCTTAATCATTTGATCCATTTTGTGCATTGCGATGAAGTGAAAATATGTTTTAGTGATGGGGTTGGGGTGGTAAAAAAAGTAGAAGAGTTAAATAATTTATTGTTTTGGGAGCAGCAGTTCCCTCTTGAGGATTTGTGTAGTATTGGTGGTGGCCATTTTAGAACTTTTGATGAAATTGTTGAATCCGATAATATCGAAGTGTTGCAATTTGATAATATCAATCGCGATGGTGTGGAATATTTGCAAGATAATTGGCAAGTCGATTTGGTTGTTTCAATACGATATGGCGTGATCTTTAAAGAAGAGTTTATTGCGTTGCCAAAGATTGGGATTGTAAACTTACATTCAGGAATTTTGCCTAAATATAGAGGCATTATGTCGACTTTTTGGGCGATGTTAAATGGTGAAAAGGAAATTGGAACAACATTGCACAAGATTACCGATAGGACGGTAGATGAGGGGCAGACTTTGGTGATTAATAAAGTAAAAGTGAAGAATGATAAGTCTTTGGTTTATAACATTTGCTCTTTATATGAAGGGGGGTGTGAGAGTATTAAATCGGTGATTAACGCTATTAGGACGGACGGTGAAATTAAGCCAATTATGGATGCGAATGCGGGTGATGGAGTGTCTAATTATTATTCTTACCCATCCGCGTTGGATTTTGAGAAGTTTAAGGAGAGGTTTAAGGTGCTTGATAAAGAAGAATTTTTTAGTGATGTTGTCAGAGATTTTTTTCAATGATCTTCTAGTTTGAAAGATAAGCTGATTGTTGTACCTACTTTTCTTGTGGATTCAATGGTGATTTTGCCGTTTTGTTTCTCGACTAGATATTTGATCAAAGGAATACCTAATCCGAAAGAATCAACTTTTTTAGGAGTTGTGCTGGTGATAATATTCGATTCTTTTATTGCTTTCTTTAATTCTTGAGTGGTCATGCCAATGCCATTATCAGATATTGAAATTGAAATTAACCTATTATCTTCTTGATAACTTGCATTTATGTCGATGATGACTGATTGATTAGAGTATTTAACGGAATTGGAAATGATGTTAGCTAGAATTTGCTTCATTCTTCTTTTATCGAGATTGATTTGTGGTAGAGAGTTTTTGATTTTTAGATTAATCTCGACATTGTTTCGTAGATAAAGATGTTTACTGGTTTTAACTGTTCTTTGAATTAGGTGATCAAGGTCTACTTTTTCGGATAGATCAATATTGAATTTTCCCGATTGTAATTGTGATATGTCTAGTAAATCTTGAACGAAATCTAGGGTTTCTTGGCTAGATTCTTCAATGGTGCTTAGATATTCTAGATTTTCTAAGTCGATGATGTTATTTTTGAAATTTTCTTTCAGTAATGTTGATGCTCCTATTATCGCTGAAAGTGGGTTTCTAATTTCGTGAGAAATATTAGCCAGGATTTTGTCTTTTGCTTTATTTTTAGTTGTTAGCTCTTGGTTCTGATCAATTAGGGCTTTGATTCTTCTTGGATTGATCAAATATTGAAAATATGTTGGTAGTATATTCATTTTGAATCGGACTTTATTTGTATTTTTTATTACTGAAAAGAATAGTTAGCTTTATTATTAAACAATTGCAACTAAGTTATAATCAATTTACTCAAAAATAGTATTGATAAAATCAATGCTCATATTTACGGTTTAGATTATTAACATTTAATTTGGGTAGAATATGTCTGTGACAAAGCAGTTTTATTACAAGAAGAATAGATTACAGCAATTGAGAGGTTTTCATAGCGTTGCTAGATGTGGTAGTATTTCTAAGGCGGCGAAGGAACTAAATTTAAACCAATCTACGGTGACTTTGCAAATCCAATCTTTAGAGAGAGATTTGCAGATCAAATTATTTGACAGGGTTGCTTCGGGTTTATTAATGACTGAGGCAGGGAAAGAGTTTTTGGATATGACATCAAAAATTACTCAGGAGGTTGATAGTGTTTTTGAAAGTTTTTTATACAGAAGAGAGAGAAAAAAGTTAAATAAAGTCAATATTGCTGTACATCATATTGCTATTTCATATTTATTGCCAAAATATGTTAAGAAATTTTCGGTTCTTCATTCGGAAGTGAAGTTGGGGATTAAAAATGTAAGGCCTAGTATGGCCTTGGATCTTTTGCGCCGCGATGAGGTTGATATGGCTATTTATCCTAATATTGACGTTGGAGGAGAGTTTTTGTCTCAAGAATTTTGCTCGTATGATCCGGTTTTAATCATGCCAAAAGGACATCCGTTATCGAGATATGACAAGATAGCCTTAGCTGATATTGCCAACTACAATATTGTAAGGATTGATCAGGGTTTAGTTACCCTACCTATTTTTGAATCTGTATTTAAGGAATTTAAATTTCACACTAACATTGAGTTTGAAAATGCGGATTGGGAAATTATTAAAAGTTATGTAAGAAAAGGAATAGGTTTGGGTTTTGTGTCGCAAATATGCGTTGATGAAAGAGATGATAGCCTTAGGTATTACAATTTACGTGAGTTTTTTCCGGCAATGAACTACAAGATTATTGTTAAACATGGCAGAAAATTAGACCAAGTTATTGTGGACTTTATTAATATGATTGATGGTGTTGACTTGTTTAGATCCAATTCTTAAAACGAAATTTGAACACTATGTTCAAATTTTAAAATGAGGTAAAAAATGACTACTAAATTAGTTAGTTACGACGCTCTAATGCAAGATATTCGCGGTGAGGTATTTCGAGTGGAGCAAAATATTTCTCGTATGGTCACTCGGCAAAAAGTAGAGATGAGTTGGAAAATTGGTAAGGCAATAAATGATTATTTAATTGGCAATGCAACATCTGGATATGGGCAGAAATTATTTGAACAATTATCCGTAGATGTTGGTTTGAATGCGCGGTTGCTTTATCAGATGAGTGCATTTCATAAAAAATATCCGCAGTTGCCTCGTGATGATGGTGTGCTAAATTGGAGCCACTATCGCGGGCTGATTTCTGTCGAAGATGATGAAAAAAGAAAATCGTTTGAAAAGTTAGCGATTGATAATCAAATGGGGGCGGTCGCGTTACAACGTGAAATATCGCAAGACAAAATAGCGGTTGGGTCAACGAAAATTGTTACGAAGGCTCTAAAATTAAATGTTACTAGAGGTGAATTATTTCATTACAACATTGTTAGTGATGCAAAAGAAAATAAGAAATTTGTTGATTGTGGTTTTAATATTTTTTCAGAAGTAAATACCCCTTTTGATAGTAAAAATGGGATATTGCGATCTGTTAAAAAAGACAGTGAATTTACATTTGCAACATCTGATGTTCCTGCAAAAAGAGCGCATACTTACAAGGCGGTAGTTGATAAGGTTGTCGATGGTGACACGCTAAGGGTTAGTTTGGATTTAGGATTTAAAATTCGCCACAAGGAGATTTTGCGTTTGGCTAAAATAAATGCGCCCGAGAGAGGAACCACTGGTGGTACAAAGGCGAGTGATTTTGTGTGCAAAATTATTAAAAATTTAGACTTTGTTGTGATTAAAACGAATAAAACCGATATTTACGGTCGTTATGTCGCGGATGTTTTCTTTTTAGAAGGAGAGAAAGACGTGCATAAAGTTGCAAGTGAAGGGCAATATTTAAGCCAACTATTGGTTGATGAAGGATTGGCTAACATTATGTAATATTCTCTATTTTGCTTTTTCAATTAACTCAAATAATTCTTCCTTAGTTACAATAACTTTAGTGGCTTTTCCGTTGGGAAGGCTTGGTCCGTAGACTATGTTAAATGGTATGGCATAGCGGTTATGTTTGTGTAGATATGCCATGGTTTTTTCGTTTGGAGTGGTGATATCGCCACGCAATGCTACGATATCTTTTTCTTTCAGTTTTTGGATCACTTCATTCGTATTCAGGACTTTGAATTTATTATATTTACAAGTGATACACCATTTGGCGGTAATATCCACTATTACCACTTTGCCGTCCGCAACATATTTTTTGATTTTGTCTTCAGAGAAATTTTCCCAGATGGCGTCTTTTTCGATTTGCTTGGTGTTGTTTATTTGTTTATGATTTTTGGCAATTTGGGGCATGCAAAATGTTGCTATGATTAATATCGAGGTAGTAATGAGTTTGGCTTTGATATTTTTGAAGGCGATAGTTTTGATAAGAATAATGCCAATTATTGCCGTGACCATGGCCCAGATGAATCCTAAGGAGCTCATTAATATGTAGATAATCCAGATTTGTGTGGCTATTAGGAAACTTGCCATGATTTTTTTAATATTATTCATCCAGTTTCCGGGTTTTGGTAGCAAATAAACTGCTCTTGGGGTTGCTAATAAAATAAAATAAGGTAGCGCAAAGCCAATTCCAATGGCAGTGAAAATAATGAAAATGGTTTTAATATCTTGAGTGAGAGCAAAGGTAATGGCGCTGCCCAAAAATGGAGCAGAACACGGTGTCGCAAGCATTACAGCTAATATTCCTGACAGGAAATTAGGCATGAAAATATTGTGCGTTTGTTCTTCTTTGGATATTTTTTTATTGATAATACTGGTGAGAGTTTGATTGAAGGAAAATTCAAAAACACCAAGGAGGTTGCATATGAAGAAAGTAAGAACGAGGAAAATAAAAATTAAAAAATAGCTATTTTGAAATTGCAAGCCCCAATTAAACGTGTCGCCAGAATATTTAATTGCCCCAGCGATTGCGCTAAATAAGATAAAGCACGAAACGATGCCTATGATGGTTGAAATAAAAGCAAATCTGATTTTTGATGTTGGGGCATTAGAGTGGTTAATAACCGATATTAATTTAATGGATAAAACGGGTAGTACGCAAGGCATGATGTTAAGAATTGCACCGCCAATGATGGCTATTATTATTGTGTAGAGTAAGTTAGAATTTTGATTGCTCGTGTTTGTGCTGTCATTTATCTGGTAATATTTGTTAATTTCTTTTAAGGCTTTCTGATCTATTTCATCATTTAAGTTGATGGATAAGGTTGCACTTGCCGGCACGCAATAATCCTTGCAGAGGCCGTAATTTAGGTTGATGGTAATTTTCTTATCAGTTGAATTTAGTGTAATAGGTAGGATTACTTCTTTTTTGTAGGTGGAGTAATAAAAAATGTCATTACCAATTTCTTCTTGTTGCTTTGTTGCTTGGGGCCAATGAATTTCGAAATCTTGATCTTTGCTAAATTTAATGCGAGGTGGCAGTCCAATCCCTTCTGATCCGGGGCCGTAAATTTTCCACCCGCTGGCTAGTTTAAATTGTAAGCCGATTATATGTTGGTCTTTATATTGCGAGGAAAGTAGTCTGATTTTCACCCCTTTACTTGGATCCTCTTGCCAGTTTGAAATAGCGGCAAACCCTGTATTGATTGTGGTGATTGCGATTATTAAACCAAATAGTAATTTTTTCATTTGAATCTTGTAAAAACTTAACGTAAATTGCTCGTCGGTTATTTTTAAGTAAAAAAAATTAAAAATGAATTCTAAAAATACAAAAAGCAAAATCACGGAGATTTTACATGTGACTTCAAAAAAAGTTTCTTGTGATGGTGGAAATGTTGATATGGGTCATCCTAAGGTTTATTTAAATATGGGTAGTGAGAATTATGTGATTTGCCCTTATTGTTCAAAGTTGTTCACGACAATTAAGAATCTTGACACAGACAGTGTCGTTAATTAAGAATTAAATTTAAAAAAATGAGTAATATTGCAATTATTGGGCTACAGTGGGGTGATGAGGGTAAAGGCAAGATCGTTGATGTTTTATCTGATAAATTTGATGCTGTCATTCGTTTTCAAGGTGGTCATAATGCTGGTCATACTATTAAAGTAGAAGATAAAACTTACAAATTAAGTTTATTGCCGTCAGGTCTGGTGAGAAATAAATTTTCAGTTATTGGTAGTGGTGTTGTTGTTGACCCGGTTGCTTTATTTAAGGAAATTGAATCGGCGGAAGCGCTGGGCTTGAAAATATCTCATGAGAATTTGGCTATTGCTGATAATTGTGCATTGATTTTATCAGTTCATCGCGAGCTTGATAATTTATTAGAAAGTCAGAAGGGTGATAAAAAAATTGGTACAACTGGAAGGGGTATCGGCCCAGCTTATGAAGATAGATGCGGTAGAAGATCGCTTAGAATTTGTGATTTGTTAGATGAAAAAATTTTACATGAAAGACTTAAGAATTTATTATTTTATCACAACCTTCTTAGAAAAAGCCTTGGGGCAAATGAAGTTAATGTTGAAGATGTAATATCTGAATTAGCCCCGATCAAAGACAGATTATTAAAATTTGCAAAACCCTCATTTGAAATTGCACAAATTTTAAAAAGTAAAAATAATGTCATGTTTGAAGGTGCACAAGGTGCGCTATTAGATGTTGCTTTTGGTACTTTTCCTTATGTGACTTCAAGCCACACAATGTCTGGTCAAGTTGCTTTGGGGTCTTGCCTTGGCGTAGGGGATTTAGATAAAACGTTGGGTATTCTAAAAGCTTACACAACGCGAGTTGGTTTTGGACCTTTTCCGACAGAGCTTAAGAATGAATTAGGTAAATTTTTGCAAGTTGAAGGTGGTGAAGTTGGTACGGTGACTGGTAGAGACAGAAGATGTGGTTGGTTGGATGTGGTTTTAGTTAGACAGGCAATTCAACTTTCAAACGTTAAAGAAATTGTCTTAACAAAACTTGATGTTTTGGATAAATTGGAAACTATCAAAATATGCGTGGCCTATGAAATTGCTGGTAAACAATATGATTATTTACCAGCAAATTGCGCTGCATGGGAAAGGATCAAGCCAATTTATGAAGAAGTTGAGGGTTGGAATTGCGAAACGGTCGGGGCAAAATCATTAAGTGACTTACCACAAAAAGCTCTTGACTATATTGCGAGAATCGAAGAATTATGTGATGTAAAAGTTTCCATTGTTTCAACCGGTCCTAAAAGAGAAGAAACAATAGTGGTTAGTGACATTTAATTACCCTTTGTTAACAGTGCCTAATAACAACAAGAAAACAATTTTACAAATTCTGCCAGCCTTGCAAAGTGGTGGAGTAGAAAGAGGTACCATTGATGTTGCTCGGGCCATTAAGGAGTCTGGTCATAGATCCCTAGTTATGTCTAAGGGTGGGATGATGGTTAAGGAGTTAAAGAAGAGTAGAATAAAACATGTTGCGTTAGACGTGGCCACGAAGAATCCATTTAAAATTTTCTTAAATTACTACAAAATTTCTAAGATTTTACAGGAATTAAAAGTTGATTTAGTTGATATTAGGTCGCGTGCACCAATGTGGAGTGCTTACAGGGCTTGTCGTAATAATAATGTAAAAATAGTTTCAACTGTTCATGGGCCTTATTCGATTGGTGAAAACTTTATCATGAAGGCGTTAAAAAAGTTTTATAACGCTAAGATGTTGAAGTCTGATTTGACTATTGTGGTGTCAAACTTTATTAAAGATTATGTGACATTTAATTATAATTATGATGAAAGTAAAATTAGGGTGGTGCATAGAGGTGTCGATATTGATAAATTTAATGAAAAAAATATTACCAAGAACAGAATTAGGGATTTGATTGAAAAATGGGGTCTTGAAAATGAGAAAAGAAAAGTGATTCTAATGCCAGCAAGATTTACTTCGTGGAAAGGTCATGAATTTTTGATTGATGCTTTATCAAAGATAAAAAATGATAATTTTGTTTGTATTTTAGTTGGTTCGAGTCACGGACATGATGGATATAAACAAAGATTAAAAAATAAAATCAAGTCTTTGGGATTGGAAGGTAAAATTAAAATTCAAGATGTGTGTGAAGATATGCCGGTTGCTTATTTTATTGCGGATTTTGTGATTTGTCCGAGCGTTAAACCAGAAGCGTTTGGCAGGATCCCAATTGAAGCGCAAGCAATGAAAAAGGTTATTATTGCAACCGCGATCGGCGGTGCTTTAGAAACGATTATTGAAAATAAGTCAGGATTTTTAATTGAGCCAAATGCGGTTGAAGATTTTTCTAATTTAATGTCGGTATTGTTGGAATTTGATGTTGATAAGCTTTATGACATTGGAGAAGTGGGGCGCAAAAATGTGGTAAGAAATTTCTCAAATAAGAAAATGATTATTGATACGCTTAAGGTGTATGAGGAATTGTTGGTTCAATAATATTGTTGTATGAATGTGTGGCTGGGGATACAACACTCGACCAGCTAAAGATCAAGATAAGGAAGAATATAATTATGATTTTGGCTTGGGGCGGGTCGGGGTTTGTAATCCCGACCCCAAAGTTCATGCCTTTACGAGGTGCTCCACAATATCATCATCAAATTCCTTAACGCTCATTCTTCGAAACGCACTGATTGATTTCTTAACTTCATCAATAGCTAGGCCATCAATCATCGAAATTCCATCTCCGCCAATTATTTTATTGCTTCGAAAAATAATAATTTCGTCAATTAGGTCTTCTT
>JADHOZ010000030.1 GCA_016778745.1 Rickettsiales bacterium | reverse complement strand
TAATAAAGAATAGTACTTTACACTAAGGAGGTATAGTTTAGAACTGCGATGGTTATTTTCTGGTAGATTAGTGTATTTTGGAGATAGGTTATGCTCTATTTATTACAATAACGATAATAATTATGATAAAGAAATTTAGCGATTGGTTTTGTTACGTTGCAGTATTTAGTAAGTTATTTTTTATAACAATATTTGTGACTATTTTGCAAACAACTTTTGCTTATGCTGGTGATTTTTATATTAAAAAGGGGAAGCAGTTTGAGCTTTGTAAGGAAGTAAAGCAGATTTTAGATGAGCCTGAAAATAGAGATTATTTTGTTCCCTTTGTAAAGAATTCAGAGTTTGTAATTCCTAAAAAATATAAAAATTTTGGTTTTCCTGAGTGGGAGGATATTTCGTCTAAGGATTTACCTAAATACATGAAGTCTGGTAAGTATTTGAATATGATTCAAGATTTTAATGATCAAAAAAGGATAATAATGGGTAACAGATATCCTGCTACAATTCGATATGGGAAAGATTATGGTGTTGAACAAAAATTTTTAATTCAGAAGGCTTATATTGATGTTGATAATAATGGCAAGAAAGAAGATGTAATTAGATATAAGTTGGATGACAGCAGTATTGTTTATAGTCTATATTCTGGTTGGAGAAACTATATTAGTGATGTTGGAATTGAGCCTGATTTGACAGATGACTATGATTACAGCGAGGGTCCTATATTTTTTCGTGACGGGAAAATGTTTCGTAATCCTCCATCAAGTGAGGCGGAATTTAGATATATTTTGTCAGATAATTATAATAAACAACAAAGATTGGGGACTTTTTTTTATTATAAGGGAAAAATATTTCAAAGATCTTTTTATTTTGATAAAATCGTTATTCTAGAGCCGAGGAAAGGATGGCATTTTCATATGCGTTATGTTTGTGAAATAGGGTTTTCTAAAGAAAAGAGCCATTCTGCTTATAAGTTTGAAAGGAATCTTCGTAATGATAACAAAGTGAAAATTTTGAAGCTAAGACAAAAAATAAAAACACAAAGTCAATAAAAATTTAATAAATTAAATCAAAAATTATGATAGATTTTAATATTTATATAACTCGAGAACAATATGAGTCTCTTAGATTTAAAATTGTTGCTAATGGAGAGGAGAAAGGAGAATTAAAAAAAGAGGTTTATTTAGACTCGAAAGGATTGCCAACAATTGGACTCGGTATGAATTTAACTGACGATAATATCTTAGAAAACGTTTTGGAAGAAATGTTTAGTGTTGAGAAACTGTCTTTAGCAGATAAGGATTATGAAAAAGATATTAAAGATATTATTCAAAATTTCACTACTTTATCCCAACTTCAATCAGACCTAAACCAAGTAATGCTAGAGCGCGCAAATGATCCAGTAGTTTCAGGAGGTTATAAGAGAACAACATTTACTTTTGACAATGATGATGAGATCAAAAATGTTTTTAATGAACTTGAAGAGACTTATGAAGATAAAGTTGATGACTGGCTTGCTGATATTCCAATTTCAACAGAAAGGGCTGTATTATTTTCTTTGGCATATAATCAACAAGATTCGAATCCACTCTTAGGTCCGGGATTGGAAACTGCAATAAGAAACGGAGATCGTGCTGAAGCATGGTATCAAATTCGTTATGTATCTAATGGCGATAAACTAAACGGAATTGCGAAACGTCGCTATTATGAGAGTCAGGAATTTGGTCTTTATGATGATGAGAATAATGTAGCTGAAGAAGATGCAAAGTCTGTATTTAAGATGTATACAGAGCATCGTAGTAAAATTGTTGCTTATGATGAACTTTATGGTCATATGGTAAATCAGGCTAATTCTGATTATGGTTTAGGATATAGTGAAAGAGTTAAAACTACTTGGGAGTCTTTGTATGTTGCAAAAAATTTACTAGTCAATGAGTATGCTTTCGGTAGAACTATAGATGAGATATTGGTTGGCGATGTTTATAGTAACATAATAAAGGAGGACTCTAGTGACACGTTAAAAAATGATCTTATATTTGGTGAAGATGGGGTTGATAATATAAATGGTGGAAAAGGAAATGATGTGATATATGGAGGATCTGGAAATGATACACTAGAAGGGGGGGATGGTAATGACTATTTAAATGGTGGAGATGATTTAGACACTTACAAATTTTCAGGAAATTTTGGTTCTGATACTATAGTTGATAATAATGGAAGAATAATCATTAATGGAAAAATATTTTCTGGTGAGGCAGTTTGGAGTGTAAATAGTAATAGATATGAATTAACTTCTGATGGTAGAACTTATTATTTACATAGTTCTGCAGGTAAATTGATTATTGTCGATAAACTAAATTCTGGTAACCAAATAACTTTGGATAGTTTTAGCGATGGAAAGTTCGATATTACTTTAAAAGATAGTTCTGGTAATGATGGAGACGGAGGTAATGATGGAGATGGAGGTGGTGACGGAGATAATGGTGGTGGTAATGATGATGGAGGCGGCAGTAACGATGACGGCGGAAATAACGGTGATGGTGACGGTGGCGGAGATGGTGATGATGATCGTAATCGGTCAAACGACTTTGATAGTTCTATGGATAGTTTAAATCAAGCATCTTTGGCTCCTAGAGTTAGGGTTGATCCTTTGACTCTTGATTTAGATGGCGATGGAATTGATCTTATTTCTTTAGCTAGTTCCAATGTATTTTTTGATTTGGACGTTATTGCTGAAATAGATGCAAATGGTGATGAAACTGGGAATTATATTAGTGATGGTGTGAAGGAAAAGGTTGGTTGGATTTCTGCTAATGAGGGAATTTTAGTTTTGGATAAAAATAATAATGGCGAAATTGACAATGTTATAGAGTTATTTGGTAAAAAAGACAAAACAGGTACTGAGGAGTTAAGTGAATATGATTTAAATATAGATGGTATAATTGATGCTAATGACGCGGTATTTAGCGAATTACAAATTTGGCAGGATTTTAATAGTAATGGCGTTAGCGAAGAAGGAGAGCTATTTTCTTTGGATGAGCATAATATATATTCAATAAGTTTGACTGGTTTAACTGAGTTGGACGAGTTAAAATCAGGTAATGTAGTTATATCTAGTGGGATTTATTCTAAGTTGTCTGTTAATGATGAAGGAAATGAAGAAATATTAGATTTTGAATATGTAAATTTAGATTTGGCAGTTGATCAGATCGATTCATATTCTTATACATATACCGACTCTGAAGGTAATGTTGTTGGTGATTACGCTCTTAATGTGGATGCGTTGTCACTGCCAATGTCTAGAGGGTATGGTAATGTTGCATCTTTGACTATTGTAGCGTCACAAGATATAGACTTAATTACCAAGTTGCAGCAGTTAAATTATTTAAATCCAACTCAAATTAGAGATATTGATTCTTTGATTGAGGACATAATTTATACCTGGACTGGTACCAGTGATATAACAGGTGATAGAGGGGCTTTTGATGCAAGGAAATTAGCTGTCCTAGAGAAATTTAGAGGTGAGCCATATGTTTATGTTGATGGTGATACAACCAGTAGTGATGTTCCGGCTATTCGTGCTGGTTTGGTTGAGAATGCATGGGATTTGTTGTTTAGGGATATAAAAGCGAAGCTATTGTTACAGTCAACTTATAAAGAGATTTTGAGTTACGATATTGAAATTGACATTCCTGCCTCAGTTGAAACTGTTGTGGTTACTACAGTTAATCCAGAAACAGGGGAAGAAACAGAAACTACGCAAGAAATTGTAATTGAGGCGAGTACTGAAATTCAAACTATCACACCAACTTATGATTATAATACCGATACTATAGATTTTCATGATTTAACTGTTGATGACATTTTTGCCAATGTGGAAAGTAAGATTGCAGCAATGGTTGTTAGTTATTCTACTTCTGATGATGTAGATACGGTTAATTTTATTGATGATGTACATAGTAGAGTTTTAAGAGCAGATTATGAATATGAATTTTCTGATTTTATTTATTCTTTAAGACAGTATGTGAAAAATAATCCGAGCAATGTTGCTGGTTTATTAGAGTTAGATTCACAAGAAATAGAGGATGCTTTAGATCAAATATATACTGATTATATTGATAATGTGGTTGTTGGTGATTCTTATTTATATGATAGAATTTATACAAGAAATGACAATTATTCAAGTGACGGTGATAATGATGCTATCCTTGTTGGTAGTCAAAAAGATGATACTCTTGTCGGATATGGTGGTGATGATATTTACGTTTATAATAAAGGGGGTGGATTTGATATAATCAATGATTCTGATACTTTTCGTAATGTCGAAAAAGATGAAGATGGTGGATATGACACTATATTGTTAGGTCCAGATATTAGTAGAGATGATGTGTATATTAGTGGTAATAGTGCGCATATTATCAAATTTAAGGATAATGATGAAGATCAAATAACCATATTTCAGCAATATTATACGGCTAATAGAATTGAGAGAATTTTATTTAATAATGGCGATGAGATTGATTTGACAGATCCTAATATTTCACCAGAATTTTACGGCAGTGATGCAGATGATGAAATTAGAGGAGGAGACTTAAATGATGTGATAGATGGTGGTGCAGGTTTTGATAAATTATTAGGAGCATCGGGTGATGATGCATATTTTTATGATGTCGGAGATGGTTTAGATATAATTTATGAAAATCATTTTGCTGACTCGGGAACATATGTAAATAGATATTACACTGGTTATATCAATTATGGAACATCTAAAGGTGTGCCAGAAAGTTCTGTAGATCAAGGTGATGATACAATAGAGTTTGGGGTTGGTATTGAAGAAGATGATGTTAGTTTTCTTGTGAATAGGGGTGATCTTTTGATTCAACTTAATGACTCGGCAGATGATATGATATCAATAGCAGATTACTTTTATGGTGTTGCTAATAAGATAGAATATTTGAAATTTAATCTTATTAAAAAAGATGAGAATGGTGATATTGTCTATGATGAAAATGGTGACGAAGTAATTGAAGAAAAAATTGTTAATATTGAAGATAAGGATTGGAATAATTCTAACCTTAGACATGTGGCGACCGAAGGTAATGATAGTATTGATACTGGTAATGGTTTTAACTATATAGATGCTAGGGGTGGTAATGATATTATTGATGCTGGTGATAAAGATGATGAAATTTATGGTGGTGATGGAGATGATATTTTGGTGGGAAATGATGGTAGCGATATTATATCTGGGGATAGTGGTAGCGATATTTTAGATGGTGGTCAAGGTGATGATATTTATAAATTTAGTTTAGGAGATGGTAGCGACACAATTAGGGCTGAGAATTATACGGAAAATAATGTAATTTCTTTTGGAATTGGTATAACTCAGGAAGACTTGGTTGTTGTAAGGGATGGATCGACTAATGATTTGGCTATTACTTTTGCAAATTCATCAACTGATCAAATATTGGTAGAAGATTATTTTATTGCGGATCAGCCTTCTATTAAGTATTTTGAGTTTAGCGTAGAAAATGAAGATGGCTCAATTTCTTCTACGTTGATAGAAACGCTAGATTTAGTTCCAGCCAATATTATTGAAGGTACTGAGTCAAATAATTCTATTAACGGGACTTACTATAATGACGAGATACATGGCTTTGCTGGAGATGATACTTTGTCTGGCAATTCTGGAAATGATGTTATTTATGGCGGAGATGGTGATGATATAATTGATGGTGGTAATGGAAATGATGTTATAATTGGTGGTCAGGGTGATGATCAGTTGGGGAAAGTGCAGGCTAATTATAAGAATTTTGGTGATGATACATATGTATTTAATTTGGGCGATGGCTCAGATAATATATCTGAAACTTATAGCTATTATAGTGGTGATTTAGGCAATGATACTATTTTGTTTGGAGATGGAATTACTTTGGAGGATCTTTATTTTACCGGAAATAGCACTATAACTATTAACTTTAGAGATAGCGATACAGATAAAATCACTGTTGATGATCAATTTTCCTCTTTAGGTGCTAGGATAGAGAATATAGAGTTTGCGGATGGTTCAATATTTGATTTTGGTGATTCTAATAACATTTATACTGAAATTATAGGAACTGATGGCAGTGATAATATTACAGGTAATAGTAGAAATAATAACATATTTGCTGGAGATGGAGATGATTATATAAAGTTAGGAGGTGGTAGCAATTATGTTAATGCGGGTGATGGAGATGATACAGTTGTTGGAGCTGGAGGAAATGATATTATTGAAGGAGGAAAAGGAGATGATGATCTTATAGGTATTAATAGTAGTAGTTGGAAGAACCGAGGTGATGATATTTATATTTATAATATAGGAGATGGTAGTGATACGATTCGCGAAACATTTAGTTCTACTAGTGAAGATCTTGGCAATGATACAATTAGATTTGGAGATGATATAGTCTTAGATGATATTTATTTTGAAGTTATTAATAAAACTTTAGTAGTGAAGTTTGAAGGTGATGATAGTAACCAAATTACTATTGAAAATCAGTTTCAATCTGTTGGTCATAGGATAGAAAATCTGGAATTTGCGGATGGAACTTTAGTTGATATTGGTAGTTTGGATAATTTTTATTTTGATGTATATGGTAGCGATTCAAACGATACAATAAATGGCGATGGTACAAACCAAGTTATTTACGCTCTGCTTGGTGATGATACTATTATTGCTAGAGGAGGAGATGATATTATATATGGCAATGATGGCGATGATGTTATTGATGGTGGCGAAGGAGATGACATTATTTATGGTGGTAAGGGTGATGATATAATTGAGGATACGGATCGTTTAAATGGTAGTGATATATTTGTGTTTGAACAGGGCGGCGGTAATGACTATATTAATGAAGGAAGGGATGGTGATGGAGATGATATTATCAGGCTTAAATCTATCGATAAGGATGATGTGATATTCAGGGCTTCGGGCAGTAACTTAATTGTGAGTTTTTTAGATGAGAACGGTAAAATTATTGATAGCGATTCAATAGAGATATATAATCAATTATCTAGTGATATTGATTATAGAATAGAAAAAATCCAATTTTTGGATGAAAATGACAATGTGATAGAATCTAACACAATGGATATAAGTGATGTTAATAATTTGTCACTTTATATTGGCGGAAGTAGTAATTCTGAAGTTATTGATGGCTCGGATAGTCAAGATGCCATTTATGGATATGAAGGAGATGATACTATTAACGGTAGTGGTGGAGATGATATGTTAGTCGGTGGACAAGGTAGCGATATCATTGACGGAGGAAGTGGCGTTGATGTTGTCTCATATATTGATTCTAGTGAAGGAGTTATTGTTAATCTTGCTAGTGGTGAAGGTTTTGGTGGCGATGCCGAAGGGGATGTATTGAGTAATGTAGAAAATATTATAGGTTCTTCTTTCGCTGATGTTTTATTTGGAGATGATAGTGATAATGATATAGACGGCGGAGATGGAGATGACATAATTGGTGGTGGTCAGGGAAATGATACTATGTCTGGTGGAAAAGGTATTGATACTTTCGAAATTGCTAAGGACTTAAATAGTCGTAAAATAATAAGTGATTTTGATATTGATCAGGGAGAAAAAATAAGAATTAAGGACTTCCAGGAGATTAGAAATTTTGATGATATCGTTGTTAATTACGTTTTAGAAAATAACGATTCTTATGGTTATTATAATGATTATTTAGAAACATTTAATGCTGAAATAAATCTAGGAGATGGACAATTCCTAGTTATTAAAGATGTAGACGTTGACTCATTAGCAGCGGAGCATTTTGAATTTTTGCCTTCGAATCAGAGTCCTGAAGTTCATAATCCAATTTTATTAGACCCTATTGGAGGGGGTATCAAGTCAGAAATAGATCTTTCTAGTATTTTTATGGATAGTGAAGGCGATGTGATGGATTATGAAATAACGCAGTCTAATGGAGAGGAATTACCTCGGTGGATTACGTTTGATAAAATTAATATGACTTTAAATATTAGAGCTCCATATGGTAGTGCTAGGTTTATAGATTTAGTTATCACAGCAATTGATCATGAAAATAATAATCAAACATCTCATAATTTTACTGTTGAGACAGATTCTAATTTAATTTTAGGTGAGAGGGGCGAGGATAATAATATAATTGGTAGTGAGGATCCAGATAAAATCATTTCCTATGACGGCAATGATGTGATTATCGGTGGGCAAGGAGATGACAGAATTATGGGCGGAAAAGGAGAAGATATTATAGATGGCGGAGATGGTGATAGAGATTTTGCTTTATATAATAGATCTAGCGAAGGAGTGGACGTTAACTTGGAAACAGGAGAAGTTAGTGGTGGAGATGCTGTTGGAGACGTTTTGATTGACATAGAGGGTATTGTGGGTTCTAAATATGATGATCTTCTTGTTGGAAATGATATGGATAATGTAGTTAATGGTAATGATGGCGATGATAATATATCCGGAGGAGAAGGTAATGACGTATTAATAGGAGGCAAAGGAGATGATACTATTGTAGGTGGTAGTGGAATAGATCGTTTGATCGGTGGGGTCGGTTCTGATATTTTGGATGGAGGTGATGGAGATAAAGATTATGCTATTTATAGACATTCGAGTGAGGCGATAAATATTGATTTAAAAGAACAAATGGCATCCGGAGGTGAAGCGACAGGAGATATATTGATAAATATAGAAAACATCCTTGCATCTGCTTATGATGATATCGTTACAGGAGACGATGGTAGAAATATATTAAGAGGTTTAGATGGAGATGATACTTTAAGTGGAGGTGGAGGAAATGACGCATTATTTGGTGGTCTAGGATCTGATTATATTAATGGCGGGGAAGGAAGAGATAGAGCGTTTTATAATAAATCTACAGAGGCAATAACAATAGATTTAGAGACAAATATCAATGAGGGCGGAGATGCTGAGGGTGATATACTAATTGGAGTAGAAGATATCGTAGGTTCAGTGTATGGTGATACTATTAATATGGATGATCTTTTAAATATTATTGTGGCTGGAGAGGGTGATGATGTTATAGATGCGCGCGGAGGAAATGATAGAATAATTGGTGACCTAGGAGCTGATATTATGATAGGCGGTGACGGTAATGATAGATTCATTTATAGGAATTTATTGGATTCTACAGCTGATAATATTGACTTTATCTTAGATTTTGTTCAGGGCGAAGATAAAATAACGTTCAATAATGGTTTAGATTTTAGCTCGATTTCTCGAGGTAAGGGATCTTCTATGGATGATACTCAACTTGAGTATTATTTAGATTTACAGGGAAATACCATCATTCAGAATCACGATGAAGAATTTCAAATCAGGTTGCAAGGTGAGATTAACCTAAGTGATGGAGATTTTATTTTTTAGTACTGTTAGGTTCGGTTGAAATCTCAACAGAACCTAGGCTAGAAAAAAATAATTAATTGATTAAAAACACCATGAATCACCACCAATTCGGATTACTAGCAGAAAAAATTGTTGTCATTTCATTACGATTTAGATTTTATACGATACTGGCTACTCGATATAAAACAAGACGTGGAGAGGTTGATATTATTGCTAAGAAATCGAATAAGATTTTTTTTATTGAGGTAAAAGCGCGTAAGGACAAAGGAAATATTGAGCGCGTTTTATCAAAGAAACAAATTGGAAGAATTAAAAACGCTGCAAATATTTTTATTGCAAAAAATAATCATTTAAAAAAATATAAGTGCTACTTTGATTTTATTGAGGTGAATAGATTTTTTATTTATAAACATCATCGCAATTTCATTTGTTGAAATTTAGCTTTGCTTATTTATTGTGAAGATCTATTTCTTGCAAGGCAGTCGGCTTTGAGGATTTTTTAATAATTTAAATAAATTGAGTGAGACCTAATAAACAAAATTTTTCTAAAAAAAATAATGATAATTTTTTTAGATCTAACGAAGAAATAAGATCTAGCGAAGTAAGAGTAATAGACCAAGATGGCAATATGCTTGGTGTTATGTCTGTGAGTGACGGGGTAAAAAAAGCAAAAGATGTTGGCCTAGATTTGGTGGAAGTATCGCCAAATGCCAGTCCTCCTGTCTGTAGGATTGCTAGTGTTGGAAAGATGAAATATGAGATGCAAAAAAAATCTGCTGGAGCCAAAAAGAAGCAGAAACAAGTCGAAGTTAAAGAAATTAAAATGACCATCAATATTGGCAAGGGTGATTATGATACTAAGCTTCGCCGTACAAAAGATTTCATAGAAAAAGGCCATAAGGTTAAAGTTAGTATTCGAATGAAAGGTCGTGAAATTACTCACAAAGACATTGCGGCCAAGATGATGGAAGGAATTTTATTGGTAGTAGAGGAATTTGCTAAACCCGAGGTAATGCCAAGAATGGAAGGCATGCAAATGGTTACTATTTTAATTAAAAAATAATTATTCGAGCTATATGAGCGATATAAAAAAGCTAATTAAGGAAGTTGCAGAAATTGCTAATATTGAGATTAATTCAAATAAATTCCCAAAAAATCTTGATGACAAATTATTCGTTGATTTTTTGAAGGAGTTTTTTCCAACTAGCAGTAACCATGATTTTCAAAATGATAAAGCTGGGGATCTCTATAATGTAGCTTTATCTAGCTTTCGCCATTTTAGTTCACGAAAAGTAAAAGAAATTAAAGTTAGGGTCTCTAATCATAATAAAAAATCATCGGGTTTTGACAGTAAAAATACAATCATCGATATCGTAACTGACAATATGCCCTTTCTTGTTGATTCGACAGTTGGTTATCTTGATGATCATGGGATTAAGATCGATAAGGTTATTCATCCCATATATGAATTGAAGAGGGATAAATTAGGAAAAATTATTGATGTTGCTGGCGGTACTGAAAGCTCTTCTAAGCAAGAGTCGGTTATTCAGATACATATTGAAAAAATAGAGTCTCAAACTGAGCTCGATGTTATAAAAGAAAATATTCTCAAAATACTTAACTCGGTTGCCTTGGTGGTCGGTGATTTTAAAAATATGGTTTCTTTGGTACAAAAAGCTAAAGAGGGCATTAATAACGCTGATAAGATTGTTAATAATATTGACGAAATTAAAGAATTTATTAATTGGATTATTGATGGTAATTTGATTTTACTTGGTGCAAGAGAGTTTGACATTAAAAAAACTCTAAAAGGTGAATATCACCTTAAAGAAGTTGATGGATCTAGTTTTGGTGTTTTTAATTCTAGTTATGATGATATGAAGCCAAATGTGCTCAATACTTCGTACGAAGAGGTAACGGAATCCTTTAAAAACCCTTATGTTATTGAGATTTTAAAATCTCGATATCGTTCTAAAATTCACAGAATTGCTAATGCTGAAAGAATTAGAATTCAAAAAATCTCTAAAAATGGTGAGGTGGTTGGAGAAATAAGGCTCGTTGGTTTATTTACTTCTGCTGCTTATAATGAGCCTACTGATAATATCCCGTTGATTAGACATAAGGTTGAAAAGGTAATCAGAGATTCTGGATATATAAAAGGAAGCCATGATTATAAAGACTTGGTATCTGTTTTAGAATTTTATCCAAGGGATGAATTATTTCAGATTTCGCAAGAAGATTTACTGAAAAACTCGCTAGGAATAGTTGCTATTACTGGAAGATCTCAAGTTAGATTCTTTGCCAGAAAAGACAAATATAGTAGATTTGTTACTTGTCTAGTTTACGTACCAAGGACCAAACATAATTCTGAGTTAAGAAATAAAATTTCTTCATATCTTTCTGAAGTCTATAGAGGTGAGGTTGCGGATTATTATATTGAAACTAATGATTCCAATTTGGTTAGAATTTATGTTATTATTAGAACTAATAATGATATTCCAGATGTTAATGAATTGGTGGTTGAAAATGAAATTTCTCAAATGACTATTGATTGGACCGATAGTTTACATGCGGAATTAAAAGAAAAATTTGATAATAGTAAAAAAATTTCGCTATTTGCTCGATATAAGAATGCTTTTTCTATTAGTTACAAAAATAGATTTAACTCTACACAGGGCGTTGCTGACATTGAATACATTGAGCAATGTATTAATCAAAACAAGACAATTTCTAACTTGTATAAGTCTTCCAAGATATTGTCAGAAGATGTTGTTGAATTAAAAATATATTCTCCTGAAAAAGAAATTATTCTTTCCGAAATCATGCCAATTTTGGAAAGTTATGGTTTTAATGTTATCAAGGAACATACTTATGTTATAACTGTTGATGATGAAAAACAAAATGGAACAAAGAAAGATGTTTGGATGCATTATTTTAATCTAAATTTAAGTAAAGGTGGGCATCGATTTAATGAAGATATTAAAAATAATTTCGAAGAAAATATTGATCTAGTTTGGCAAGGAGTTTTAAAGGTTGGTTTTTTAAACAGACTTGTTGTTGGCGTCGACCTTTCTTGGAAGCAGATCTTCATGTTGCATGCATATTTTAGATATTTATATCAAATTGGCTTAAGATATGAAAATTGCTATTTGGCTGGTATCTTAGTGAAACATCAAGATATTGCTAAGTTGGTAGTTGAGATTTTTGAGACTAAATTTGATCCTAAGAAAAAACTAAAAGTTGAGCAAAGGCAAAAGAGGGTTGAAGAATTGTTGACTGTTATTGAGTCTAAATTGGCAAATGTTGACGATTTAACAGAGGATACAATTATCAGAAGATTGTTTGGTACAATTAATGCTACTCTCAGAACTAATTATTATCAAGAAGATGGTGAAGGTCAGTTTAAGGGTTATATGTCATTCAAATTCGATTGCAAGAAAGTTCCGGATCTTCCGCTTCCTGTGCCTCATGCTGAAATCTTTGTTTACTCTGCAAACGTTCAAGCAACACATCTAAGAGGAGGTAAGGTTGCGAGAGGAGGGCTGCGTTGGTCCGACAGATTTGATGACTTTAGAACAGAAGTATTGGGGCTTGTGAAAGCACAAATGACGAAAAATGCCGTGATCGTTCCGGTTGGATCGAAAGGTTGTTTTGTAGTGACATCTGATTTGGAAGGTTTGACTAGAGAAGAAATTCAAGCTAAGGGAATTGAATCTTACAAAACTTTTTTAAGAGGGATGCTGGATGTAACTGATAATATCGTGAATAACAAAATAAAACATCCAAAAAATGTTATTATGTATGATGAAGCCGATCCTTATTTGGTAGTTGCTGCTGATAAAGGAACGGCTACTTTTTCAGATATTGCTAATTCTGTTTCTAATGATTATGGATTCTGGTTAGGAGATGCTTTTGCATCAGGAGGTTCGCAGGGTTACGACCATAAGAAAATGGGTATTACTGCAAAAGGGGCTTGGGTTTCAGTTAAAAGACATTTTGCTGAAAAAGGCCACGATACTCAAACTCAAGACTTTACCTGTGTCGGTATTGGTGATATGGGAGGTGATGTATTTGGTAATGGTATGTTGCTATCGAAACATATTAGGCTTGTTGCGGCATTTAACCATATGCATATTTTCTTGGACCCAAATCCAGATTCAGCGAAGAGTTTTAAAGAAAGACAAAGAATGTTTAACTTATCGAGATCCACTTGGGAAGATTACGATAAAAAACTAATTTCTAAAGGTGGTGGAATCTACTCAAGAGGTCTTAAATCAATTAACATAAGCTCTGAAGTTAAAGAGGTTTTAGACATTGAAGATAGCGAATTAAGTCCTACGGAGTTAATAAAAGCTATATTGAAATCACCAGTTGATCTATTGTGGAATGGTGGTATTGGAACTTATGTAAAATCAGAATCCGAAACTAACCTGGAAGTTGGAGATAGAGCCAATGATTTATTAAGAGTTAATGGCAATGAGTTAAGATGTAAGGTTGTAGGTGAGGGTGGTAATTTAGGTTTAACGCAAAGAGGAAGAATTGAATATGCTCTCAATGGTGGAGCAGTTAATACGGATGCAATAGATAATTCTGCTGGTGTGGATTGTTCGGATCATGAAGTAAATATTAAGATTGCTTTACAAAGCGCTCTCAAGAAAAAAATAATCAGTGAAAAAGAAAGAAATAAGATTCTTGAAGATATGACAGATGAAGTCTCTGATCTGGTATTGATGGATAATAATTTACAAACTCAAGCAGTATCGATTACTAAATATCAAAAATATGATCTTTTAGGTGAGCAATCACAATTTATTGAAAGATTAGAAAAATCGGGTCTTTTAAATAGGGAAATAGAATTTTTACCATCGAAAAAAGAGTTTGAAAATAGAAAAGCTAATAGAATTGGCCTTACTAGGCCAGAGATTTGCGTTATTTTATCATATGCTAAGATGGATTTATATAATAAGATTCTATCTTCTGACTTGGTGGATGATGAATATTTCGAAAATGATCTTGTTTCATATTTTCCAAATTTGATGCAAAAGAAGTTTTTAAATGAAATTAAAAGTCACCAATTGAAAAAGGAAATCATTGCAACACAAATAACTAATTTTGTTGTTAACAGAGTTGGAATTAGCTTTATTAGTCAGATCTCTAGAGATTCAGGATTCGGCGCTGTTGACGTGGTAAAGAATTTCATCATTGCTTGTGATTCATTTAGACTAAGAGAAACATGGGAAAATATTGAAAATTTTGATGGCCAAATTGATCCTGAAATTCAGATGCAAATGTTTTTAGGTGCTAATAAACTCATAGAAAGATCAATAGTATGGCTTTTAAGAAATAATGTTAAGGGCTCTATCAGACCTTGTATTGAGAAGTTTAGAAAAATTTCTGATGACCTATTTAAGGTATTTCCTAAAGTTTTAGGAAAAAATTCTAAAGAGTCATTTGAAAGAAAAGTTGAGTTCTATTGTATGAAGAAAGTGGATAAAAAGGTTGCTATTAGGGTTGCTGCTTTTGACCCCACTTCTTCTCTTTTTGACATAGCGCAAATTTCTTTTGAGACTAAATTGGATCTTGAAACGATTGCGAGAATATATTATGAAGTTGGTAATAGATTCTCCCTAAAATGGTTGAGAGGAAAAGTTAGTAAGTTAGAAACTACTAATCATTGGCAGAAATTATCAAATAAATCAATTTTAGATGATTTGTATAATTGTCAGCAAAAAATTGCTAAAGAAATTATTGATTTTAACTGTAAAGAAAAAAATGTCTGCAGCATTGAATCGGTGGAGCAATGGATCTGTAAAATGCAGTTTTTGGTTAATAGATATGATAAATTCATCGCAGATTTACGATCAAATTCTGACCAAGATTTATCCATCTTTATAGTGGCTTTAAATAGATTAAAACCATTATTGAGTTAAGTATTTTATTTAAGCGGTCGTGGCGGAATTGGTATACGCGTAACGTTGAGGTCGTTATGGGGTAAAACCCGTGGAAGTTCAAGTCTTCTCGACCGCACCAGCTTTCGCTCTTACGAGCTACGGCTGGCAGGCCAGCCCGAATGGGTTGGGCTGCCAAGTAGATCGTTAGAGCAAAAGCTGCCCTCCATAGCTTTTAGAGTTTTGGTAAACAACTAACCAAAACAAATACTCTTAGTGTCACTGATAAGAGTATAACGCACAAAAAAGCGACGGCGGGCTTTTAAACACTCACTCAACACCTAAAATTAATAATAAAACAATAACAACATGAAACTCCTAGTTCTAAAAGAAAC